>JBQMQB010000014.1:0-7931 GCA_052172715.1 Giesbergeria sp.
TCGTAAAAATCGCGGCACTTGATTCGCATGGCCCTGCGTGCATTCCAGGTGTCCGCAGCCTGAGACAATCGCGCCATGAGTGACAAGAATGACATGGCGCCCGAGTCGGCGCCCGATTGGCTGTGTGTAGAGTCGCTGAACCTCGACGCCCAAGGCGTTGCCAGGCGGCCCGATGGCAAGGTGGTATTTATCGAAGGCGCACTGCCATTCGAGCAGGTCAGCGCCCGCAGCCACCGCAGCAAGAACAGCTGGGAATTGGCCGAGCTGACGCAGATTCACCACGAATCGTCGCAGCGCGTGCGCCCTGGTTGCCCTCACTTCGGGCTGCATACAGGCGCCTGTGGTGGCTGCAAGATGCAGCACCTGCATACGTCGGCCCAGGTTGCGGTCAAGCAGCGCGTGCTTGAAGACAATCTGTGGCACCTGAGCAAGATCAAACCCGAGACGGTACTGCGCCCCATTGAAGGCCCAGCCTGGGGGTACCGCTACCGCGCACGCTTGTCTGTTCGCTACGTCGTAAAAAAGGGCGAGGTGTTGATCGGGTTTCACGAACGCAAGAGCCGCTACGTAGCAGACATGCGCGTTTGCCCGGTGTTGCCGCCACACGTGAGTGCCATGCTGATGCCACTGCGCGCGCTGATCGCCGACATGGATGCGCGCGACACCTGCCCGCAAATTGAGCTGGCCTGCGGTGACGCGGTCACCGCGATGGTGCTGCGCCATCTGGAACCATTGTCTGACGCCGACTTGCAGCGCCTGCGTGATTTCGCCTGTGCGCAGGGCGTGCAATGGTGGCTGCAATCGAAAGGGCCAGACACCGTGCGTCTGCTCGACGAGGGTGGGCCGCAGCTCGCCTACGCGCTGCCTGAGTTCGGTGTCACCATGCCGTTTCGGCCTACCGACTTCACCCAGGTCAACCCGCACATCAACCGTGTACTGGTCGCGCGGGCACTTCGTCTGCTGGATGTGCAACGCAACGAGCGAGTGATCGACTGGTTCTGCGGCCTTGGCAACTTTACGCTGCCCCTTGCTACACAGGCGCGCGAAGTGCTGGGCATTGAGGGCAGCGAGACGTTGGTGGCGCGATCCCGCGAAAATTATGAGTCAAACAAGGCCCTGTCGCCGGATAAGTCTGCATTTGCAGCTACACAATTTTTAGCTAGAAACCTGTTTGAGATGACCCCTGCGCTGCTCATCGCCGATGGTGTAGCCGACAAATGGCTGGTGGATCCGCCGCGCGAGGGCGCCTTTGCGCTGGCCAAAGCGCTGGCGGACATCGAGCAGGCGCGGCGCGGAGCAGTCGACGCGCCAGAGCTGCCGAAAGGCTCAGACGCCTGGACGCCACCGCAGCGCATTGTGTACGTGAGCTGCAACCCGGCCACGTTAGCGCGCGATGCTGGCGTACTGGTGCAGCTGGCCGGTTATCGCTGCACAGCGGTGGGCGCTATCAATATGTTTCCGCATACGGCGCACGTGGAGAGCATCGCTGTGTTCGACCGCGCTTGACGCGGGCTCAGTACGTGCTACTTTTTCGCTGCGGCGCTTGCGTCTGGCGCGGGTGTTGGCGCTTCCTCGGGTTCGTCTCCTGCAGCGGAGCCTTCGGCTGCAATGCCTTCAATCTTGTTCTCGCGCATATAGCCGTCCATGTCTTTCCAGCCGGTAAAGATGGCGGCTTTGGACGATTTCGGGTTGTTCGCGTAGCAATCTTCGATGCCGCGCAGCGCATAGCGGCAAGCACCGCCGATCGCCTTGGCTTCTTCCTCGCGCTGGGCAATACGCGGATCAGGCCCTAGGCCGGGGATGTCGCACGCGCCCAGTAGGCTTAACAACGCCAGTGCGATCGGAAGTCGGAGCGAGGGAATGAAAGTCAAACGCATACAGAACATATCGGCGCCAGAAGCATTGGCTTGAGCAGTCTGAAAAAACAAAGGCTCCGACGAGGAGCCTTTGCAGAAAGTGTACAGAGAAGAATCAGTCGCTGTCGCCGCCCATGATGCCCAGCAGCATCAGCAGGCTCTGGAACACGTTGAACAGATCCAGATACAAAGCCAGCGTGGCACTGATGTAGTTGGTTTCGCCGCCGTCGAGGATGCGTTTGAGGTCGTAGAGCATGTAAGCGCTGAACACCCCGATTGCTGCGACCGAAATTGCCATCATGGCGACAGTGGAGCCGATGAAGACGTTGATTGCTGCGCCAATCACGATCGCAATCGCGCCGACAAACAGCCACTTGCCCATGCCGGAAATATCGCGCTTGATCGCCGTGGCCAGACTTGCCATAACGAAAAACACGCCTGCCGTGCCGGCGAATGCCGTCATGATCAGCTCGCTGCCGTTCGAGAAGCCCAGCACCGTGCCGATCAGGCGCGAGAGCATAAGTCCCATGAAGAAAGTAAAACCAAGCAGCACTGGTACGCCGGAAGCCGAATTTTTGGTCTTTTCGATGGCGTACATGAAACCGAAGGCGCCGCCGAGGAAGACAATGAGGCCGAGGCCACCGCGCAAGTTCTGCGTGATGCCGGTAGCAACGCCAATCCAGGCGCCGAGGACCGTGGGCAGCAGGCTAAGCGCCAGCAGCCAGTAGGTATTGCGCAGCACCTTGTGGCGCTGCTCCTGCGAGATGCCATAACCCGCAGAGGAGGGGAAGGGGATTACCCGATCGTTCATGGTGGTGTCTCTCCAGAATGGCCCGCACGGTGCGGGTAAATTAGATTCTAGATGGTGGTCTTACGGACCATTGCAAGCCGGGGTATTGCGTTTTCCAAAAATTGGCGCAATAGACTTGTTTTGGTCATGATTCTTTCAACTCGCAGTTGGTTCCCGGAATGCGCAGTCGCCGCTATGCTTAAACGCTTTGGCCGGTGCCTCCTGCACGGCGACATTTAGGAAGTGACTACATGAAAACCACCACCGAACTTGAAATTGTCGACATCCGCAAGATGGCTGCTGCGGCGGAAGCCGAAGCTGTCGCCAACGGCTGGGCTGTCACCATTGCCATCGTGGATGCTGGCGGTCACCTGCTGTGGCTACAGCGTCTGGATGGCGCTGCGCCGCTGTCGGCGCACATCGCGCCTGGTAAGGCGCGCACCGCAGCCCTGGGGCGGCGCGAGAGCAAGACTTACGAAGACATGGTCAACGGCGGTCGCACTTCATTCTTGAGTGCTCCGGGAGCTGAGGCGCTGCTAGAAGGCGGTGTGCCGATTCTGCACGGTGGCAGTTGCCTGGGCGCGGTCGGGGTGAGCGGAGTGAAGTCCAACGAAGACGTGCAAATTGCCCGCGCTGGCATCGCCGCGCTGGGCTGACATCGCACTACTGGCACCGGAGGAAAAAAAGCCTGGCTACAAGGGCAGAACCCGCTGGCTGGCAAAAAACGACATGTGCCCCACGGCACTAGAGTCGCCCCACGATGAAACTATTTGGTCAGAATGAGCTTGCCCTGACGTGTGGTCTGCAGCTGATACACGCCGCCGTTGTGGGCGATGTGCACGCGCTTGTTGCCTTGCAGCAAATCCGTACTCTGCCAAGTGAAGCAAGGGTTTTCGCTGTTGCTGCACATTGGGATGGACTCAAGCGCGGCAGCGGTTTGTGCAGATACTGAGTCGGTGCGGCTTGTTGCCAGCGAGGCAGTGAGCATTGACGAATTTGGCATATTGTTAATGATATTGATTCGCATTCATTCGGTCAAGTGTTTGTGCGAATTTTTTTGAACAATCGGTGGAGCATTGGCTGCCCCAGCCGACTTGGGTACTGCGCTACGGCTTGGGTTCGGTCACAAACCCGATCTTGCGCACGCCGACCCGCTGCGCCATGGCCAAAGCCTGCGCAACGCGCTCGTAGCGCACGTTCTTGTCGCCGCTGAGATGCAGATCGGGCTGCGGTGTCTGTACAGAAGCCGCCTGCAGGCGCTGCTCCAACGTCCCATCGTCGATAGCCGTGCCGTCCAGCGCGTAGCTGCCATCGGCCTGAACGGAGAGGCGCAGGGTCTGCGGCTTCACCTGCTCGGGTTGCACGCTCGCTTGTGGCAAGTCCACGCTGACTGAATGTTTCATCACGGGCACCGTGATGATGAAGATGATGAGTAGCACCAGCATGACGTCGACCAGCGGCGTCATGTTGATTTCGTTCATCACCTCGTCGGCGCTGTCCTGGGTGCCGAAGGCCATGTTCAGGTCCCTTTCTTCAGCGGCAGCACCTTGCCGCCATCGCCGTTGGAGATGCGCGCGCCGGTGACAAAGTAGGCGTGCAAGTCGTGCGCGAAGCTGTTCATGCGCACCAGAATGAATTTATTGCCCCGCACCAGCGCGTTGTAGCCCAGCACCGCAGGAATCGCGACCACCAAGCCCAAGGCCGTCATGATCAAGGCTTCGCCCACGGGGCCGGCCACCTTGTCGATGGTCGACTGGCCTGAAGTGCCGATGGCGATCAGCGCGTGGTAGATGCCCCAGACGGTGCCAAACAGTCCTACAAATGGGGCGGTAGAGCCGACCGACGCAAGAATGGCCAGTCCCGACTGCACCCGCGCCGTGAATTCGTCGATGCTATTGCGCAGGCTGCCGGTGATCCAATCGCTGATGTCCAGGCTGTCGTGCAGCTGCCCCTTGGTGTTGCGGTGGTGCGCGGTGGCCTCGCGGCCCTCAATCGCGAGCGCGCGAAACGGGTCGGCCGGGTCTCTGCCGAGGGTGGCGAGGGCTGCCGCAAAGTCGTCGCTGTGCCAGAACGTCTGCACAGCGCGGGCGTTGCGCTTGAAGCGCACGATGTCGATCGCCTTGATGACGATGACTGTCCAACTGGCCAGCGACATCAGCAGCAGCAGAATGGCGACCCCGCGAATGACGATGTCACCCTGCAGCCAGATGTTGGCAATACCGAATTGCGATTCCATGAAAACTCCTGAAGAACTGTGATTTATTCGAGTACGAAGTTGATGGGCACGAGGTACCACATCGCTTCGACGACGCCATTGCGTTTGCCGGGCACAAAGCGCCAGCGCAGTACCGTGTCCTGAGCTTGGCGGTCCAACCGGTCAAAGCCGCTGGATTGTTTGAGTTCCACGCGCTCTGGGCGTCCGTCGGTGCTGATCAGCACCCGCAGCACCACTTTGCCTTGTTCGCCCATGCGTTTGCTGATGGACGGGTAGGCGGGGGCGGGATTGTTCAAGTAGGCCGCGTTGCTGGATGGTAATTCGATGCGCGGCGGCGCAGGCGGCGCGGGTGGTGCCTGCGGAGCGGGAGGGGAAGGTGCTGCGCTGACGGGTGTCGGCGCGCTCACGATCGGCGCTTCGGGCGCTGCGTCGGCAATGGGCAATGGGGCAGGGTCCGGCGCTCGCACCGGAGATGGCACTGGGCGGGGCACCGGCTTGGCGGGGCGCGGCACGGGAGGCGGCGGTGTCGGCGCAGCGGGCTGCGGTGGCGGCGGTGCGGGAGGCGCCGGCGGCGTGACAAACTCACTCAGCAGCACCGCCGGCACGATGATTTCCACCGGCCGCTGGCGGTTCAGCGCGCCCTGCAGCGCCCACAGCGCAGCGCAGTGCGCCAATGCAATGCCCGCCACGACGGCGGAGTTGCGCTTGCGGTGCGCCGTGGGCAAAAAGAGATTAGAGGACATCAAAAGGAATAGCTGCCCGCGCTTATGGATAAAGCGCGAGCAGCCGATTTGTTCAAAATTCAGCGCTTGAAAATCCAGGGCAGTGCGAGCACCACGGCGACCAGGGAAAGGGGCAGAGCCTGTGCCAGCATGCCAGGCCTCAGGCCGCGCAGGCGCAGCCGCCGCCCTGCGCGCAGGCACAGGCGAGGTTGGACTCGTTGCGCAGCGCTGCGACCGGACTGACCGCATTGCATTGTGCTACGACGTCTCGGGCGCAGTCTTCGCAGCGGCCGCATTGGGTGGCCACGCCCAGCTCCCACTGGATTTCGTCAAAGCCCATGCCGGCCTTGGCATGGCGGGCAATTTCTCGGTCAGAAATACGGCGGCAAACGCAGACGATCATGGCAATAGGCCGCGGAGGCCCAAAGATGCTGAGGTGGCTAAATTATAAATGCGAATCGGTCGCATTAGCAATTATTTTCATTAAGGGATCGTGCCGCGGTGAAGCTCTCTATTAGAGCCGCCGAAGTGATGTCCGCCACCGTGGCGCAGCCGGTGAGCGCCATGGCGACTTCCAGCTCATCCCGTAGCACACGCAGCACGTGCGCCACGCCCGCCGCACCGGCATGCGCGAGGCCCCAGACCGCTGGGCGGCCGATCAGCACGGCCGTGGCGCCGAGTGCCAGAGCTTTGAATACATCCGTTCCGCGGCGGATGCCCCCATCAACCAGGAGCGGCAGGGCGCCGCCCACGGCGTCGGCGATGCGCGGCAGGGCGCGGGCCGTACTGATGGCGGTGTCCAGCGTGCGCCCGCCATGGTTGGAGACGATCAGGGCGGCGATGCCCTGCGCGGCCGCAAGGCGTGCGTCGTCGGGGTGCAGCACGCCCTTGAGCACCACCGGCAAGCGGGTTTGGGCCTGCAGCCAGGCCACATCGTCCCAGGTCGGGGCGTGTTGCAGCAGGCCATCGAACAGCGGGCTCTGGCCCATTCCCACCTGAATCGGTGGTGGGGCAAGCATGTGGGTCAGGTGGGCGGCATGAATGCCCGGTGGCAATGCAAACCCGGCGCGCAACTCGCGGTCGCGCACGCCGCTGGTAGGGGCGTCCACAGTGAGCACCAGGGCTTCGCAGCCAGCGACCTCCGCGCGGGCGATCAGCTCGCGTACTAGGCCGCGGTCGTGCTGCAGGTACAGCTGTTGCCAGAGTGGCCCGGCCGCCGCATCGCCGACGACTGCCGCCGCCACGTCTTCCAGAGCGGTGCTCGATTGCATGCTCAGCACCATGCCCGCCCCCAGCGCGGCCGCCGCCCAAGCGGTGGCGATTTCGCCGTCCGGGTGCGCCATGCACTGGTAGGCCACAGGCGCGAGCAAGATGGGGTGGGCGAGGGCGCGGCCCAGTAGGGTGCAGCGGGTGTGCCCACCGGCGAGTGGCCGCAGTACGCGCGGCAGCAGTTCGATGCCGTCCCAGGCGCGGCGGTTGGCGGCGAGCGTGTTTTCATCGCCCGCGCCACCGCTGAAGTAGGCCCAGGCGTTGGCGTCCAGCCGGGCGTGGGCATGAACCTCGTGGTCGGCCAGGGTGACGGTGCCTGGCGTCAGGGACTCGCGCTTGGGAACCTGCCGTTCATTTTTGGTCAAATCGGCCTCCAGCGCTTATTGGTACTGCGTAAGCAGCTATAAATATGAATGCGTTCAGGCCTTTGCAGACCTATGCGTCTGCCCACATGCGCAGCAGGTTGTGGTAAGTGCCGGTGAGCCCTACGACGGCCTGGTTGTCTTCACCCAGCTTCTGGCGCAGGCGCAGCAGATCCATGTCCATGGCGAACAGCAGTTCGCGCTGCTCGGTGCTGCGCACCATGCTTTGCACCCAGAAAAAGCTGGCAATGCGCGCGCCGCGCGTCACGGGGGTCACTTGGTGCACCGTGGAGCCGGGGTAGAGGATGGCGTCGCCGGCGGGCAGTTTGATGCGCTGGTCGCCGCCCGGCCCGGCAATCAGCAGCTCACCGCCATCGTATTCCCCTGGGTCGGCGAGAAAAATGGTGCACGAGAGGTCGCTGCGCACCCATTCGCCGGTGGCTTGCGAGCGCAGCACGGCGCCGTCGATGTGGGCGCCGTAGAAGTTCGAGTCCCCGCTGTAGCGGTTGAAGAGCGGGTTAAAGATTTTGCGCGGCAGGGCCGCGGAGAAGAACAGCGCGTCGCGCTGCAAGGCAGACAGCACGAGGGGCCGCAGGGCGCCAGCCTCGTCGCTGGTCTGCGCCAGTTGCTCATTGCGTTTGTGGCCCAGCGCCTGGGTGCCAGCGCTGGTGCGCCCGTCTACCCAGGGCGCATGGTCACCCAGCAGGCCACGCGCCT
>JBQMQB010000014.1:8031-17749 GCA_052172715.1 Giesbergeria sp.
GGTGTCACGGCGTACGTGCTCCAGAGGCTGCCGCTGTGCTTGGGGGTCAGGCCAGGGCGATCGCCTTGCACTTGCGCGCCACCGCCGCTGGCGGCGAGCTTCACATTGCTGCTGTCAATCTTGGCGCTCGGAATCCAGGTGTGGTTCCAGAAGATTTCCCACTTCGGCGTGATGCGGCCGGCGAGGTTGAATTCCATGCCGACCGCGTGGCGCTTGCCCGAGAGCAGTTCTTGCGCGGCAGCCGAATCGGGGTCGGTATTGCGCTCGTTGAATTTCTCGCTGTAGAAAGCTGCTACGCCCACTAAGGCGCGGCGCTCAAACAGTTCCCACTTGCCGCCTATTTCAAAATTCCGGCTTTTTTCCGGCGGTGTGTTGGCCGTGCGCGCGGTGCCGGGACTCAGGTTGATGGCAAATTGGTAGGTGTCGCCTGAGGTGTTGTACGACGTGCCATAAGACACGTAGTACGAGCTGAGATCGTCGGGCTGGTAGATCGCGCCGACGCGTGGGCTCCACAGGCCTTCGGACTGCTCGCTCGTCAGCGCACCGGTTTTGTCAAGGTACGACGCGGTGAACTTGTCATAGCGCAGGCCACCCACCAGCTTCACGGTGGAGTTCAGTGCCATGGTGTCCTGAGCGTACAGGCCAATGTTTTGCGCCTTGAAGGTGTTGTAGGCCACAGGGGCGCGCGTGTCGGTCACGGAATCGCCATTGTTCGGCGTGCCCACGGTCGTGCCTGGACGCGGCGTGGGGTTGGCGTAGCTGGAGTTGCGGTTGGCGTCGTCGCGGTAGTAGTCCAAGCCGGCCAGAATTTCGTGCTTCTTGCCGCCCCAATTGAAGGCGTTGCTGTAGTCGCTCTGGACTTGCGTCATGGTGCTGTCGCCAATGCGGCCTTTGGAGCCCCGCGTCAGCGCGGTGTTGCCATTGACCTGGTCCAACGCGGTGGGGCGTGGGTTGGCAAAACCAATGGTGCTGGCGAGCAGGTCGCGCTCGTACTTGCCATGGCGCAGGCGGGTCTGCAGCTCGCCGCCATCGTCAAAGCGGTGGATATGGCCCAAGGTGAGGTACTGCGACGAGGTGTTGAGGTGGTCGCTGTTGAGGCCGTAGTAATTCTTGGCCGGCAGGGTCGGCACGATCTTGCCGTCGCTGGCAATCCAAGGGTGGTTGTAGCTGGGGCGGCCCTTCACATCGAGGTAGTACAGAGCGATCGAAAATTCATCGCGCGTGCCGACGCCCCAGGCAAAGGTGGGCGCAATGCCGCGTTTGTCTTGCTTGGCACCGTAGTTGTCTGCGTCGTGTACCAGTGCGTTGAGGCGCAATGCCGCGTTCTCGCCAGTCTTGAAGTTGAAATCGCCCGTCAAGCGATGTTCGCTGCCAGTGCCCAAGGTGTAGGAGACTTCGTGCTGGTCGAGCAGCAGCGGGGCCTTGTTGACCTGGTTGACCACGCCACCGGTGGATCCCTTGCCAAACAGCATGGAGGCCGAGCCCTTGAGCACTTCAACGCGGTCGAGGTTGAAGGTGTCGCGCTCGTACAGTGGCGCATCCTTCATGCCATCGGTGTAGATGTCGCCGGCCTGGCCGAGCGAAAAACCGCGCAGACGCACGTCTTCCTCACCCGTTTCGCCCGACTGGAAGGTTACGCCGGCTGTGGTGCGCAGCACGTCGCGAAAGTCGTCCTGGTTGCGGTCGTTCATCAGCTTTTCGGTGAACACGGTGACCGACTGAGGAATGTCCTTGATGTCCTGTTTGCCCTTGCCTACGGTGGTCTTCTTCTGCAGCAGCGTGTCTTTACTCTGCACTTCGGCGCTTTCTTTGACCGTGACTGTTGGCAGCTCACCTCCTGTGACAGGAGTCGTTTGTGCCCAGCTTCCTACCGAGGCAAGCAGCATCAGGGCGCCAAGCGGAATCAATGCTATGTCGGTGACTGTAGAGGAATCCGGGGTGGAAGCGGGGCGCGGTGCGCGAGTGATGGCCAAGGGGGTTCTCCGGTTGCAATGACTTGGGTCCTGGCGGGCGTGGGCCCACCGGGCGCAAAAAGCAGTGGCTGGGAAAACCGTGGCTGTGCTTCTTAACAGCACATTAGTTTAAATCAAACACGAGTCATTCTTATTCGTAATGACGTTGTTTGACAACAGAGGTTGTGTGCGCGGCATGAAAAAGGCCGGCAAGAGCCGGCCTGGTTTGCAAAGGCGGAGCGCCTTATTTGACGTGCTTGCCGATCAGGCCGGCCATTTCGAACATGGAAACCTGTGGCTTCTCAAACACGTCCTTGAGCTTGGCGTCGGCATTGATCATGCGCTTGTTGGCAGGGTCCTGCAGGTTGTGTGCCTTGATGTAGATCCACAGCTTGCTGATGATCTCAGTGCGTGGCAGAGGTGCAGCACCGACCACAGCGGCCAGAGCGGGGCTAGGCGTCAGGGCCTTCATGAATGCAGGGTTTGGGGTGCGCTTCTTGACGGGAGCGGCCGGTTTGGCGCCGGCTGCGACCGGGGCTTTTTTTGCAGTTGCCATGTTGGTTTGTCCTGGTTGGGGGTATTCAATGATCCAGCGAAAACCTGTTTCTCCACTGGCCAAGCGATGCTAATGGCAAAAAAACCGGTTTCCAAGCGGTGATAAAGGTTTTTTTGCGACTGCGTGTTGCAAACGTAAGGGTGCTTTGTGCGGTCAATCAGCGGCATTCCTGCTGGCTGTTGACGATGCGTTTGAGCGCATCTGCATCCAGGATGCGCACATGGCGCTGCTTCACTTCCACAACGCCTTCTTCAACAAATTTGGAGAAGGTTCGGCTCACGGTTTCCAGCTTGAGACCGAGGTAGCTGCCGATTTCCTCGCGCGTCATGCGCAGCACCAACTCCGTTTTGGAAAACCCACGTGCGTTCAAGCGCTGTACGAGGTTCAGTAAAAAGGCGGCAAGTCTTTCTTCGGCACGCATGCTGCCCAGCAAGAGCATGACGCCGTGCTCGCGCACGATCTCCCTGCTCATGATTTTGTGCACATGGTGCTGCAAGGCATTCACCTCGCGCGAGATCTCCTCAATCCGGTCGAACGGCATGACGCACACTTCGGCGTCTTCCAGCGCGACGGCGTCGCAGCTGTGGTGGTCGTTGACGATGCCGTCGAGCCCGATGATCTCGCCTGCCATCTGGAAACCTGTCACCTGGTCGCGCCCGTCTTCCGTCGCCACGCAGGTTTTGAAAAACCCCGTGCGAATCGCGTAAAGCGAAGTAAATGCTTCGCCGTTGCGAAACAGGGAACCGCCGCGCTTAATTTTGCGTCTCACGGCCACCACGTCGTCCACGCGCTCCATTTGCTCAGTGGTCAGGCCCACCGGCAAGCACAGCTCGCGCAGGTTGCAGTTGGAACATGCAACCCGAATCGTCTGCGATACCTCCTGAACGAGTGGGATGTGTGTGGTAAGTGGGGCCATGGCCTCACTGGCCTGTGGAGCCGTGGGGGTGCGAGATACTGACATATATCAAATTATGGACCATCGCTGCTATTGCCTTCAAACCACGCAGGTTGCGGATTTTTCTTGATTCTAGTCAAGAAGGAGCTTGCCGCACTGGGGCACAGTGCTATTTCCCAGGAGAACCCATGACAGTTGCCACGCCAGAATTGCTAACCCGTTTCGATGTTTCCGGACCGCGCTATACCTCGTACCCGACCGCGGACCGTTTTGTCGAGGCGTTCGGTGAGGACGATTACGTGCTGGCCTTGAAGCAGCGCCGCATTGGCAGCGCCGCGAAGGCCATGCCCTTGTCGATCTACGTGCACATTCCATTTTGCGAATCGCTTTGCTACTACTGCGCCTGCAACAAGATCATCACCAAGCACCATGACCGTGCCGATGTGTACCTGCGCTACCTCAGCCGCGAAGTCGACATGCACACCGCCCACTGCGGCACCGGCCAGGTCGTCAGCCAACTGCACCTTGGGGGCGGTACCCCTACTTTTCTCTCCGATGAAGGGCTGCGCGAGCTGATGGAGATGCTGCGGCGCAGCTTCACGCTGGTGCCGGGCGGAGAGTATTCGATCGAGGTTGATCCGCGCACGGTGGACGCCGGGCGACTGAAGGTGTTGGCGGAACTCGGTTTCAACCGCCTGAGCTTTGGTGTGCAGGATTTCGATCCCGAGGTGCAAAAGGCGGTGCACCGCATTCAACCGACCGAGCAGGTGTTCGCGCTGGTGGAGTCGGCGCGCGCCATTGGTTTTGATTCCATTAACGTCGATCTGATTTATGGGCTTCCCAAGCAGACACCCGAATCCTTTGATCGCACGTTGGCGCAGGTCACCGAACTGCGGCCAGACCGCATTGCCCTGTATGCCTACGCGCATCTGCCCGAGCGATTCAAGCCGCAGCGGCGCATCGTCTGGGCCGACCTGCCAATGGCTTCCGCCAAGGTGTCCATGCTGTCGCGCTCACTCGATGCGTTTACAAATGCGGGGTACGTGTATGTCGGCATGGACCATTTCGCGTTGCCCGAAGATGCGCTGGCAGTGGCCAAGCGCCAGGGCCGTTTGCACCGCAACTTTCAGGGCTACAGCACGCAACCCGATTGCGACCTGATCGCGCTCGGCGTTTCGGCCATAGGTCGCGTGGGGGCGACCTACAGCCAGAATGCCAAGACGTTGGAGGATTACTACGACCGGATCAACCAGGGCCACTTGCCGATCGTGCGCGGCCTGGCGCTCACGCGAGACGACTTGGTGCGTCGCTCCGTGATCATGGCGCTGATGTGCCAGGGTGAGCTGAGCATTGAGTCTGTGGAGCAGTCCTGGCTCATCGATTTCCGCGAGTATTTCGCCAGAGAGCTGGAGCAGTTGGCTGAAATGGAGCTGCAGGGGCTTGTGGCTTTGAGGCCTGATGGGCTCGAGGTCACGCCCATGGGCTGGTATTTCGTGCGCGGCATTGCCATGGTGTTTGACCGGTACCTGCAGTCAGACCGCAATCGCGCGCGCTTCTCACGCATCATCTGAAGTGCTGGAGTCACTGGCTTGGACCGCTCTGGTGATGGGTCTCGTCGGGGGCTCGCACTGTCTGGTCATGTGCGCGGCGCCGTGTGCTGCCATCACGCGCCCGGTTTCTGCAGGCGACGGGTGCACCCAGGCGGAATCTTCGGCCACACACGCCGTGCATTGGCATGGTCCACGCAGCAGTGCGATACGCCGGTTGCTGGCCTACCATGTAGGAAGACTGGCTGGGTATGCGAGCGCGGGCGCGTTGGTGGCGGTTGCCATGCAGACTTTTTCTTGGGTGGTACAGCAAGCGCCGACGCTTCTCCAAGTGTGGACCTTTATGCACGTAGCCATGCTGGCATGGGGGCTCATGATGCTGTTGCTGGCACGCCAGCCGGGCTGGGTGGAATCTGCAGGCCGCAAGATCTGGGCGCGCGTCAGGCCGCTGGTGAATGCGCCTGGGGGCGTGTTTGCCGCCGGATTTTTGTGGGCGCTGATGCCTTGTGGTCTGCTGTACTCCGCATTGCTTGTGGCCGCATTGAGTGGGGGGGCCTTGCAAGGTGCGGTCACCATGGCCATGTTCGCACTTGGCAGCGGATTGTGGCTTCTGGCTGGCCCGTGGGCATGGCTTGTACTGCGTCAACGCGCCAACCAATGGCGCACGGATTGGGGAACACGTTTGGGCGGCTTGCTGCTCTGCAGCGTTGCTGCTTGGGCGCTTTGGCATGATTTGGTCGTTCGCCCGTCGCTTTTTTGCCAGTAGCACACGTGGCTGGTGGGTGTTGTGTTGGCGCCGCGGTCGCACGAGGTAGCCAGAAAATGGGTGTCGTGTCGCCACATAATGAAAGTCGCCTTGTCTCTTCTGCCGCGAAGCCTGCCAAGTGAACCCATTTGTTGAGATCCCAATAGACCAATTGCAGATTGGAATGTTCATTCAGTTGGATCTCGGCTGGATGCAGCATCCGTTTCCTTTGGGTAGTTTTCGTGTGGCGTCTCAAAGTCAGATCGAGACGCTGCAGGGTCTGGGGTTGCAGACCGTTCGGTATGTACCCGCCCGAAGCGATGTGGATTTTCAGCTGCCTGCCACAGAGTCGCCGACTGGAAACGCCTTGGTGCAGTCGGTCGATGTTGATGCAGCAGGGCGCGAGCGCGCAGAGGCGGCGGAGCACCTTAGGCGCCAACTGCTTGTGCAACAAGAGGCACTGGCCGCTTGTGATCAGCACTTTCTATCAGCGACTCGCAGCTTCATGCGGATCGGCGTTTTGGCCGACAGACAGCCTCTGGACGCACGCGCTGAAGGCGAAACTTTGGTGGGTGAATGCGTCGACGCGCTGGCTGCCAGTAGCGACGCTGCCATTCGCCTGCTGTCCGAAGGCGTAGGTGAGCGCAACGCGCTGCACCCCGTGAATGTGCTGGTGCTCAGTCTGCTGCTTGGAAAGTCACAAGGCGCAGGGGTCGACGAACTGCGGACCATTGGTCTGGCGGCCTTGTTGCACGATATTGGCAAGACGCAGCTTCCCCCGCACCAGTGGGTGCGCACCAAGAACATGGTGGTGGGCGATGTGGTCGGCTACCAGAAACACGTGGCCCATTCTCTGGACATCGGACAGCGTATGGACCTGACGGCACCGGTGTTGCTTGGCATGGCGCAGCACCATGAGCTGCTCAACGGCAGCGGTTTTCCAAAGGGACTTCATGGCGATGCCATTGGCCATGCCGGGCGCATCATTGGCTTGGTCAATCTGTACGACCGCCTGTGCAACCCCGTGCACAGTGCACAGGCGCTGACGCCACATGAAGCGTTGTCGGTCATCTTTGCCAAACACAAGGACCATTTCGATTCGCAGGTGTTGGGTGTTTTTATCCGGATGATGGGGGTGTATCCGCCCGGTTCCATCGTCCAATTGGTCAACGACCAATACGCCATGGTGGTGTCGGTCAATTCGTCGCGCCCTCTCAGGCCTAGGGTGATCGTGCACGACCCCAGAGTTCCCAAAGAGCAGGCGCTCATCCTGGATCTTGAAACCACTCCTGAACTTGGGATTCGACGCAGTCTCAGACCCGCTCAGTTGCCGCGCGAGGCGCTCGATTACCTCTCGCCACGCAAGCGCATTTGTTACTTTTTCCAGCGGGCCGCCGCAGCCGAGACCGTGAAGACCGATTCATGAGTCGAATACCCATCGATCCTTCCTGGCACGGCGCATTCGACGATCTGCAAGAGGCCGTCTGGGTGGTGGATGCGGCGGCGCGCAATATCGTATTTGCTAACCCCAGCGCGGGAAAGTTGCTCGGCCTGCCGCATGAGCAGTTGCAGGGAGCAGAGGTTGCGCGCTTTGCAGCGACCCCCCAGGACCAGGTGTTCTGGGCCGACACCCGCCAGGTGGTTGCCAACGGTATTGAGTCCGTGACTGTAGTGTTGCGCGCCGACGGTGAGCTGATTCCCGTCATGCGCCGCGCCACACCGTTGGCCATGGCGCCCGGACTGGGCGCCATGCTGGTGACGATGATCGACCTGAGTGAGAGCCAGCGCGCTGAGCGGGAGCTTGAGCTGTTGTTGGCAGAGCTGCGCGCAACGCTCGATTCCGTGGCCGATGGCATTCTGGTGTGTGGCCTTGACGGGCGCATTCGCGCATTCAACCATCGGCTGGTGAACATCTGGCACATACCCAGGGCTTTGCTGCTGCGCCGGGACGATGCCGCATTGCAAGCCCATTTGGCCAGCCGAGTCCTTGAGCCGGAGCTGTACCAGGCTCGATTGGCGGAGATGGCGCACGATCTCAACATACCCACCCGTGACCTGTTGGAGTTGCACGGTGGTCAGGTGGTTGAACGTCGCTGCGTCCCGCAGCTAAGCCATGGCAGCGTCACGGGCCGGGTGTATTCGTTTCGGGATATCACCGAGCAAACACAGTCGGAGGCGGCGCTGCGCATTGCCTCCCTGGCGTTCGAGGCAAGCCCGTACGCGATTTTTGTTGCCGATGCGCGGCATTTGATCGCCCAGGTCAATCCCATGTTTGAGCGGCTCACAGGGGTGCCCTTGGCACGCGTCTTGGGGCGTCCGGTGGCATCGGTGTTCAGCATCGCAGCGGTGCAGGATTTCATGCAGGAGGTGCACGCTTCCTGGCAAGGCAGCGGCCTCTGGGAAGGCGATCTTTCCTTGGCCCGTAGCGCTGGGGGCGATTGCGCGGTGCAATTGGCCTGGGTGGTGCTGCGAGATCCAGGCGGAAACATAGAACAAAGTATCGGTTTTGTGCGCGACCTCACACAGCAGCAGGCGGCCCGAAAGCGGATTGACGAATTGGCGTACAGCGACGTGTTGACAGGTCTTCCCAACCGCTTGCAGTTGGCGCAGCGGGTGGAATCTGCGCTGCGCGCGGCGCGGAGCGGGGCGGCTGGCTTTGCCATTTTGGTGCTCGATCTGGACCGTTTCAAGGTCATCAACGACTCGCTGGGGCATGCCTTCGGAGACCGCGTGCTTCGGCTTGTTGCGGCGCGCCTGCAGGTCTGCCTGCGCCAGTCAGACATGCTGTGCCGCCTGGGTGGGGACGAGTTTGCGGTCTACGTGCATGCCAGTGACAGTACCGCTGCAGAAAACGTGGCGCGGCGCATATTGCAAGAAATGCTCCTGCCGTTTTCGCTCGATGGCATGAGCTTTTCTATCCAGTGCAGCATCGGTGTCGCGCTGTACCCGCAGGATGGCGCCTCGCTAGACGAACTCATCAAGCAGGCCGATTCTGCGATGTACCGCGTCAAGGAACGTGGTCGTGGCAACTATGGCTTTTACCAGCCACAGATGAACGTGAATCTGCTGGCGCGCATGAAACTTGAGCATGCCATGCGACAGGCCTTGGGTAAGCAGGCGATGCAGGTGCACTACCAGCCGCAGGTCGACATGGTGTCGGGCCGCATTGTGGGTGTGGAGGCGCTGCTGCGTTGGACGGACGAAGAGTTGGGAGCCATCTCGCCCGCATCCTTCATTCCGCTGGCGGAAGAAACTGGCTACATCGTCACCCTAGGCGCCTGGGTGTTGGAGCAATCGGTGATGCAGGCTGCACGCTGGGCGCGCATCGGCCTGTCACTGGTCGTGTCGGTCAACGTCTCGGCCCTGGAGCTGAGGCAAGCGGACTTCGTGGAGCGCATCTCCCGGTTGTTGCAGGAGCACGATTTGCCTGCCCACTATCTGGAGCTGGAACTGACCGAATCCATGCTGTTGCAGGATGCGCAGGAGGCAGCGCAGCGCCTGCACGCTCTCTCTGATTTGGGTATCGCGCTGGCGATTGACGACTTCGGTACTGGGTACTCCAGCCTCGCCTACCTCAAGAATTTGCCTATCGACAAGCTCAAAGTTGACCAGTCTTTTGTGCGCGGTCTGCCAGGCGACGAGGGCGACACGGCCATCGTGAGCGCCATCGTGCACCTCGGCCAAGCCCTGAAGCTTAGCGTGGTGGCAGAAGGGGTGGAGACGCAGGCGCAGCGCATCAGTTTGCAGGCCATGCATTGCAGCCATTACCAAGGCTATCTGTGTGCTGCGGCCATGGCAGCGCCCGATTTCGAGCAGTGGCTGGCGTCTGCCCAGCCTCAGATTCCCTTCAGCCCGCTCTGAGCCCTTTCCAGAGCATGTAGGCGGCCAGACCGAACAACAGGCTGGCAAATACGCGCTTGAGCTGGGCCACTGGCAATTGGTGCGCCACACGTGCGCCGAGAGGAGCAGTGAGCACGCTGCACAGTGCTACAGCCGCCAGGGCAGGCAGCCAGACATAGCCCA
>JBQMQB010000015.1:0-15692 GCA_052172715.1 Giesbergeria sp.
TCGGTTCTGGAGTTCTTTGCGCGTGCCGACACGGCCACTTACCTTGCCAAAGAAGGTGGACGCAACCAGGTGGTGGTCGAGGAACCGGTGGACAGGCGGGCTTCGAATGATGTATTTGGCGACGGGGAAGCAGAGGTTGATTCCCGTCTGCCGGACGGGGAAAGTAACAGTGATTTCGCGCTTCTCGAAGAAGCCGGATTTGTCAAAGAGCGACGCGCTGCCTTGCTGTAGTTTTTCTGGTTTTTGCGTTTAACTGCCACTTGGCAGCATGGCAAGAAGAGCGCTGGTCATGACGAGGTAGCGCAGGAATTTGCCAATGGCCATGTAAAGCACGCAAGGCCAGAACGGCAACTTCAGCCAGCCGGCAGCGGCGCACAATGGGTCGCCCACCAGAGGCAACCAACTGAGTAGGCAAGCGCGTGCGCCAAACCGTTTGAGCCACGTCAGCGCACGCAGTTCGGTGCTGTTGCCGCGCACCCGATCCACAGCTTTGTGGGCTCCCAGGCCAAGCCACCAACTCAAGGCTCCACCCAGGGTATTGCCTGCCGTGGCCACCAGTACGGCTGGCCAGAACAGATCTGGATTGAGTTTGACGAGGCCAAACACCGCAGGTTCGGAGCCTAGAGGTAGCAAAGTAGCTGAGATGAACGCCACCACGAAAATCGTGCTGAGCCCGAATTGAGGCAGGGCGAGCCACTCAAGCAGTTGGGTCCATTCTTCCATACGACACAAAGTGTAGGGGGAGCTCACGCGATGCTGCGTAGTGCACGACCTTGTCCTACGACCTTGCAGGTCGCAGGCGCAACGTCAAACCATAGCATCGCTTGTAAGCTGGCATGTCGAAATGTGACCCATTCCAGGAGGTGCCCATAGTGCGTTACTACCCATCCGTTCGAGTTCCGCTGGCCGGCCTGATGATTGTCGTGGGCTGCGCAGGGTGCATTCAGAGGCCGCAGCTGGCGATGGGGATCGATGACCCAGAGAACATGGCAACGTCCACTGTCCTTGTCAGTTGCCCCAGCGACCCCAATAACCCCCAGTGGCGAGCGGTGCAGCAGGATTTGCGCGCACAAGGTTTGGCATTGCACTTGCCATGTGACGGCAGTTCGTCAGAGGGCGTGCTCCATCTGACAGTGCTCGACTCGGTCCGTGCCAGCCAAGCGCTGCGTGGGCCGCTGGCGGATGGGGATCCGGTCGAAGTCAGCTCAGGTTCGGACGTCTCACCCGACGTGCAGTTCAATCGAGGGTGGTTAAATAAGGTGCTGCTGCGTCACCGGGTGCAGGTGGCGGCCGGTGGTGTTGCGCAGCACAGTGGTACCACGCAACCGCAGATGGATTTGGCAGCTCGCTGAACGGCAAAGACCCGCGTCATCATGAGTGGGACTGGCCGGTGTGTCAGGATGCTGAAAATTTAAGCAGCTACAATCCCGCCTCCCTCGTACCGCCTGCCGCGCTCGTCCATGCATATCGGGTCAATCCTGTTGCCCAATCGTCTTTTCGTCGCGCCCATGGCCGGCGTCACAGACCGGCCCTTTCGCCGCCTTTGCAAGGCACTCGGCGCAGGCTACGCGGTGAGCGAAATGGTCACCTCGCGCCGCGATCTTTGGAACAGCCTGAAGACCTCACGTCGCGCCGATCACAGCGGTGAACCTGGGCCGATTGCCGTGCAGATTGCGGGCACCGACGCCGCCATGATGGCCGAGGCCGCCGTGCACAACGTTGAGCGCGGCGCACAGATCATCGATATCAACATGGGTTGTCCAGCGAAAAAGGTGTGCAACAAATGGGCTGGCTCGGCGCTGATGCAAGACGAAGCGCTGGCTGTCTCGATTGCGCGTGCCGTGGTCGACGCCTGCGCGCCACGCGGCGTGCCCGTCACGCTCAAAATGCGCACCGGCTGGTGCGCGCAGCACAAAAATGCAGTATCGCTGGCACGCCAGTTCGAGGCCGCGGGTATTGCCATGCTTACGGTTCACGGGCGTACGCGTGAGCAAGGCTACAGCGGCGGCGCCGAGTACGAAACCGTGGCTGCAGTGAAAGCCGCCGTCGGTGTGCCGGTGGTCGCCAATGGGGACATCGATTCGCCCGAGAAGGCGCGCAGTGTGCTGGCCGCCACCGGCGCTGACGCGCTGATGATCGGCCGTGCGGCGCAGGGGCGGCCTTGGATATTTCGTGAAATCAATCATTTTTTGACCACGGGCGAGCACCTGGCGCCGCCGCTGGTCGCCGAACTCGAACGCCTGCTTCTGGCGCATCTGGATGAGCACTACAGCCTGTACGGCGCAGAGACGGGCGTGCGCAGCGCGCGCAAGCACATTGCGTGGTACTTGCGTGCGCTCCCCGGCGGAGAGGCCTTTCGCCAACGTATGAACACCATTGACGATTGCGCAGCGCAGCAGGCGGCGGTTGCCCAGTACCTGCGTGTAGTGGGCTCCACCATGGACCGCCTGCCTGCACCAGGCATGGCGGTGCGGGACAATGCAACAACAACAGAGGGATGGTTGGCATGAGCCGGCAACACATTGACGAATGCGTGCGCGAAAGCCTGAACAGCTACTTCCGCGATCTGGACGGCGAGACGCCTGGCGGCATGTACGACATGCTGGTGCGGGCAGTGGAAAAGCCGCTGCTCGAAGTGGTGATGAGCCAGGCGGAGAACAACCAATCGCGCGCAGCCGAATGGCTGGGCCTCAACCGCAACACTTTGCGCAAGAAGCTGATCGAGCACAAGCTGCTCTGAGTTTATTGCTATTACTATCATAGCTATTCGCGCTTACTGTATAAGCGTTATAAGCCTTTTATTCTAACTTTTTGGCCAATCGCCATGAACGCACTTCTCTCCGTCTCTGACAAAACAGGCATCGTCGAATTTGCCAAAGCGCTGCACGCGCTGGGCATCAAGCTGCTGTCCACCGGCGGCACGGCGCAGCTGCTGGCCAAAGAGGGCCTGCCCGTGACCGAAGTGGCCGAAGTCACGCAGTTCCCCGAAATGCTGGACGGCCGCGTCAAAACCCTGCACCCCAAGGTGCACGGCGGTTTGCTGGCGCGCCGCGAGTTGCCCGCCCACATGGCAGCGCTGCAAGCGCATGGCATTGACACCATCGACCTGTTGGTGGTCAACCTCTACCCGTTCGAAGCCACCGTGGCCAAGGCCGGCTGCACGCTGGCCGATGCCATCGAAAACATCGACATCGGTGGCCCCGCGATGGTGCGCAGTGCCGCCAAAAACTGGAAAGATGTGGGTGTATTGACCGACGCGTCGCAGTACCCCGACGTGCTGGCGGAACTGAAAGCGCACGGCAAGCTGTCCGACAAGCTGCGTTTTTCTCTGTCTGTGGCGGCGTTTAACCGCGTTGCCCAGTACGACGGCGCGATTAGCGACTACCTTTCGTCGGTCGCGTTCGAGGCCGAGAAGCTGTCCGAGACCTATGTGCCCGAGCGCACTCAGTTCGCTGGGCAAAGCAATGGCATCTTCACCAAGGTGCAGGACCTGCGCTATGGGGAAAATAGCCATCAGCAGGCCGCGCTGTACCGTGACCTGCACGCCGCGCCCGGCTCGCTGGTGACGGGCGTGCAGCTGCAAGGCAAAGAGCTGTCCTACAACAACATTGCTGACGCCGATGCCGCCTGGGAGTGCGTCAAGAGCTTTGATGCCGCTGCCTGCGTCATCGTCAAGCATGCCAACCCTTGCGGCGTGGCTGTAGCACTTGATGCGCTGTCGGCCTACACCAAGGCCTTCCAGACCGACCCGACCAGCGCCTTTGGCGGCATCATCGCCGTCAACCGCGTGGTGGATGGTGCAGCTGCCGCGCAGATCAGCAAGCAGTTCGTCGAAGTGCTGATGGCCCCAGATTTTTCTGCTGAGGCGCTGGAAATTTTCAAATCCAAGGCCAATGTGCGCCTGCTCAAGATAGCCTTACCCAAGCACGGTGGCGTGACCGCCTGGCAGCGTGGCCGCAACGCCATGGACGCCAAGCGCATCGGCTCGGGCCTGTTGCTGCAGACGGCGGACAACCATGAACTGTCTCTCACCGACCTGCGGGTAGTGACAAAAAAACAGCCCTCTTTGGAAGAGATGGAAGACCTTCTGTTCGCATGGAAGGTGGCCAAGTACGTCAAGAGCAACGCCATCGTCTTCTGCAAAGGTGGCATGACCATGGGCGTGGGTGCGGGCCAGATGAGCCGACTCGACTCTGCTCGCATCGCTAGCATCAAGGCGCAGCATGCCAACCTGAGCCTGGTAGGCACGGTGGTGGCGAGCGACGCCTTCTTTCCCTTCCGTGACGGGCTGGACGTGGTGGTGGACGCAGGCGCCAGCTGCGTCATCCAGCCCGGTGGCAGCATGCGCGACCAGGAGGTGATTGACGCAGCCGATGAGCGGGGGGTGTCCATGGTGTTTTCCGGTGTGCGGCACTTCCGCCACTGAGCCGTCAGAGCAAACAAAAAAAAGCGGCCTTGGCCGCTTTTTTTGGGGATGGAGGTTCAGCCGCTCGTGGTTTTTTTGTCGACCAGCATTTTTGTAATTTCCTCATCCTTGGCCAGCCACAACTCGTTCACCCAGGCCTGCACCGCAGCGCGCATCACCGACTCGCCTGGTGCTGGCAGCACGTCAGGAGGAATGCTGCGCAGGTGCGCGCTCACCACCACATCGCCCAGGCGCCCGGCCATGGCGTCGGTGAAGGTCGGAATACCGTTCGGGTACACGATGGTCACGTCTAGAAATCCCGTGAACGCATCGCCCAGGCTCTCCAGCGCCATCCCAATGCCACCCACTTTGGGTTTGAGTAGGTGGCGGTAAGGGGACTTTTGTTGTTCGTGCTTGGCTGCCGTACAGCGCGTGCCTTCTACGAAGCTCATCACCGACGTTGGCACTAGGCGGAACTTGGCGCAAGCCTTTCGCCCAGCCAGCAAGTCGGCACGCGCGCTGGCGCCGCCCTTGCGCTGCATGAACGGAAAATCGAGCGCCCACCAGGCAAAGCCGATCACCGGCACATAGATCAGTTCCTTCTTGGTGAAGAACTTGAGCATGGGAATGCGGCGGTTGAAGACGCGCTGCAGCACCACAATGTCCACCCAGCTCTGGTGGTTGGTGGCCACCAGGTACCAGCCGCGCGGGTCTAGGCCCTCAGTGCCACGCACGTCCCAGCGGCCCTTGTTCACCGTAGCCAGCCAAAAGGTGTTGATGTCTATCCACAGCGCGGCAATGGCCATGAGCGTGCGGTCACAGACGTGGCGCACCGGCTTGACTGGCAAGATCAGCTTAGCCAACGCGAAGGGAATCATGGAACCCACCAGAACCAGGGTGTTCACCACCAGTACCAGCGCAGCAAACAGGTATTTAAGCGCAGCGAACATCGATTCAGGACAAGGCAAGTGGAAGCGACAAGTTAAGGCGATTTAAGCCATTGTCGTTAGACTGGTATGGGTTTATCTCGTCCATATTCATAGCAATCGAAATGCCTCGTGCGCCACCGCTACAGTGGTGGTAATGTCGTCGTCGCTGTGTGCTGCGCTGACAAAGCCCGCCTCATACAACGCTGGCGCTATATACACGCCGCGCTCGAGCAGCCCATGGAACAGGGTGTTAAAGCGTGCACTGTCGGTGCGCATCACCTGCGCGTAGTTCTGTGGCAACTCGGGCATCAAGAAAAAGCCAAACATGCCACCTTCGCTGTCGGCGCAGAAAGGCACACCCTCGTCGGCGGCAGCGGCTTCCAGGCCCGTGACCAGTGAGCGCGTACGGCTCGCCAGGGCTTCGTAAAAACCAGGGCGCCGAATCTCACGCAGCGTGGCCAGGCCGCAGGCCGTGGCCACAGGGTTGCCCGAGAGCGTTCCGGCCTGGTACACCGCGCCTAGCGGGGCGAGTTGCTCCATGATCTCGCGCCGTCCGCCGAAGGCCGCCAGCGGCATACCACCGCCAATCACCTTGCCCATGACCGTGATGTCGGGCGCGAAGCCAGGAATCTGTTGGGCGTACAAGCTTTGCGCGCCGCCCAGCGCCACGCGAAAGCCGGTCATGACCTCGTCGTAGACCAGCAGTGCGCCGTATTCGGTGCACAGCTCGCGGCAGCGGCGGGTGAACTCCACGCTGGCGCGCACAAAGTTCATGTTGCCGGCAATTGGCTCCATCATCAGGCAGGCGATCTCACGCCCATGCAGGGCAAAGGCTTCTTCAAGCTGGGCGACGTTGTTGTATTCGAGGACCAGCGTGTGCTGCACCACCTCGGGCGGCACACCGGCGCTGGTGGCGTTGCCAAAAGTTGCCAATCCTGAGCCGGCCTTGACCAACAAAGCGTCGGCGTGCCCGTGGTAACAGCCTTCAAACTTGAGAATTTTGCTGCGGCCAGTGGCTCCGCGTGCCAGACGAATGGCGCTCATGCCGGCCTCGGTGCCCGAGCTGACGAGGCGCACCATGTCCATTGAGGGCATGAGTTCGAGAATGGCCTCGGCCAGTTCCACTTCGCGCTCGGTAGGGGCACCGAACGACAGCCCGTCGACCGCAGCCTTTTGCACGGCTTCCAGTACCGCTGGATGCCCGTGGCCAAGAATCATCGGGCCCCAAGAGCCGATGTAGTCGATGTAACGTGTGCCGTTGGCGTCCCATAAATAGGCGCCTTGGGCGCGCTGAATGAAGCGAGGCGTGCCGCCCACGGCCTTGAAGGCGCGTACGGGCGAATTCACGCCACCAGGGATCACGGCGCGGGCGCGCTCGAACAGCGAAAGGTTGCGGTCAGTGCTTTGTGTCATGTGGGGGGAGTCCGAAATCTTGTGCGCTCGGGGGCTCTTCGGTATCAGGGTCTGCATCTTCGGTGTCGTCTGGCTCGGCCCAGAACATGCGGTCGGGAAGCACATGCCCCATGCCGGGGCGGAAACCGCCTTCCAAGCATGCGTCCAGATAACCCAGGGCTTGCGTAAAAGCTTCAGTCAGGTCGCAGCCGGTTGCCAGAAGCGCCGCGAGCGCTGCAGAAAGGGTGTCACCGGCACCGGCAAACGTTGCATCAAACAGTTCGACCCGGCCGCTGCACACCACAGTTTCAGGTGTTGCCAAGATGTTCTCGACAAACTGCTCGGGCAGAGCGATGCCGGTGACCAATGTGTAGGGAACGCCCATTTCGGCGGCCGCCGCCGCAAGGTCGCGTGCGCTGGGGCTTGCCTCCTGATCCCACTCGGGCAGCAGCCAGCGCCACAGGGTGTTGTGGTTTCCAACCAACACTGTGGTTTGTGGCAGCAACAATTCTCGAAAGGCGTCGTGGTACTGATCAATGCGGTCGTCCTGCCACCACGAAAGGTCGGGCATATATGCAATGACAGGCAGGTCGGCGTAGTCAGATGTGAGCTCCGCAATGGCGCTGACGTTTTCCGGGCTCCCTACGAAACCGACCTTCACGACCTGCACTGGCAGGTCTTCGAGCACGGCGCGTGCCTGCTCCACCACTGCATCGTCTTCCAGGGCGTAGTGGTCGAAACACTGGCCGGTATCGCGCACGTAAACTCCGGCTACGATGGGCAACGGGTGCCCTCCGACAGACACGATAGTTGTAACATCCGCTGCCAGTCCGCCGGCCCCGCTGGGGTCGTTCGCGTTGATGGCCATCACACAAGCTGGCAACTCAGAGGTCGCGGCGAATTTGGTGGTTGTTTTCGATGAAGAGGGGTGGATGTCCGACATGAACCCTATACCGCGCCAGGGGTGGCGCAAAAACGGCAGCCATGTGGCGCGCCTGGATACAATCGTTGCATTCTATGTGAAGGCACCTTAAGCTGTGACTGCACCTAAAACGTGGATGTGCCTTATTTGTGGCTGGATCTACGAAGAAGCCAGGGGTTGTCCCGAAGATGGCATACCAGAGGGAACGCCTTGGGGGCTGGTGCCTGAAAGTTGGTCATGCCCCGAGTGCGGAGCAGGCAAACAGGATTTCGAAATGGTGCAGATCTGAAGCGCAAGGGCCTCTTTTGGCATTTATTAATTTCCATCGGAGCAGTGACAATTGACTACAACCGGTGCCTCTTTCAAAGTCCTTGTGGTGGATGACAGCAATACGATTCGCCGTAGCGCAGAAATTTTTTTGAAGCAAGGAGGTCATGAAGTCCTTCTTGCTGATGACGGATTTGATGCCTTAGCAAAAGTGAATGATTACCATCCGCAGGTTATTTTTTGCGATATCTTGATGCCTAAACTTGATGGCTATCAGACCGTTGCGATAATCAAGAGAAACCCTCAATTTGCACATACGCCGGTCGTAATGCTTTCTTCCAAGGATGGCGTATTTGACAAGGCGCGTGGCAGGATGGTGGGTTGTCAGGATTATTTGACAAAACCATTTACAAAAGATCAGTTGCTGCAAGCAGTGCAGCAGTTCGCAAGTGTTTCCCAAGGAGCAATGTAATGGCTATCCAAAAAGTCTTGGTCGTCGATGATTCGAAGACTGAATTGATGTTCCTCACGGGCTTGTTGCAAAAGAAGGGCATGCAAGTGCGCACCGCTGAAAATGCAGAGGAGGCCTTTCGCCGTCTGGCGGAGGAAAAACCTGATCTGATATTGATGGATGTGGTAATGCCTGGCCAGAATGGATTTCAATTGACGCGTGCGATTAGTCGTGACCCGTTGTATGCTGATGTCCCAATTATCATGTGCACCAGCAAAAATCAGGAAACCGATCGCGTCTGGGGTATGCGTCAAGGCGCGCGTGGATACATTACGAAGCCTGTTGATCCTGTAGAGCTTCAGGCCAAAATCGACGCACTCAACTAAGCAGCCCAAAGCTCCATGGCAAATCGTCAAGCGCTCCGCGAACTGCAGCTTCGCCTGGCCGAACGGCTTCAGGCGGCCCGTAGTGAGGCTGTATCGGTATCTTCCTGGCTGGCGGTAGAAGCCGCCGGGGGGCATTACTTGTTGCCATTGGTTCAGGCAGGGGAGATTTTCCCGTGGACTGTTGTGCAGCCGGTGCCGTACACCCGTGATTGGTTTTTGGGTGTCGCCAATTTGCGTGGTGGTCTCACGGGGGTGGTAGATCTGGCCCGCTTGCTGGGGCGCGGCATTGCGCGCAGTGAGTTGGCGCTGAGTGAGTCGAGTTTGTTAGCGTTCAATTCCGTACTGGAAGTGAATGCTGCATTGCTCGTAGACAAGCTGGCTGGTTTGCGGGGCACAGAGGCATTTGTTCGCTCTGAACTGCCGCCTGGCGACGCGCCAGATTTTTTTGGTACTACCTATGTCGAAGCTGGCGGCGTACGCTGGCAGGAGCTCAATTTACAGGTGCTTTCGCAGTATCCTGATTTTTTGAGCATTAGTGCTTGAGTTTCTCTGTAAGGCTGTTCCATGTCTGTCGCACAAAATGTCGGAAAAATCTTCAATCGCAAACCTGCGGATGGCCAAAGTAGCGCGCTTTCCGACGAGCAGGACGGCGCAGGTTCGGTCATAGGTGATCCCTTGCGCGATTCTTATCAGGCAGAGGGACTCAATAGCGTACAGGGTGATCCTGGCGGCGCCGGGGTGCAGATGGCTGAGCCTGAAGGTGATGAGTTTTCGCTGCCCTTGCTTGGGCGGGCCACTGCAGCAGCGCACCAGACACGATTGCTCATTTTGTTGGGGCTGGGTGTATTGGTGCTGATTGTGATTGCCGGGTGGGCGTTGCGAGAATCTGACCGTGCTGCGCAGCAGTTGACGGCTACCGGGCAATCGTTGATGCAGTCGCAGCGGCTCGCCAAGTCGGTATCGCAGGCATTGGTCGGTAGTCCTCAGGCATTTCCAGACGTGGTGGAGAGCTCGGGTGTGCTGGCGCGTGACGTTCGGGCACTGAAGGGGGGCGACAGCGGGCTGGGTGTTCATGCGCTGGGCGAGAGCTACCAATCTGATTTGAAGACTATCGAGCCCCTGATGGAGCGCGCTGAACGCAATGCAGCAGTCGTGATGAATCAGCAGAAAATCCTGACACAGGTGGGTGATGCTCTGCGAACCATCAACCGCCAGTCGTCTGATCTGCTTGAGATTGCTGAAACGATTTCATCGCTCAAATTGCAACAGAACGCGCCCGCGGCAGAAATTTCTGCAGCCGGCCAGTTGGTCATGCTTACGCAGCGTATTGGTAAATCAGCCAACGAATTTCAAACCACCGAAGGCGTTAGCCCTGAGGCTGTGTTTTTGCTTGGTAAGGACTTGAATTCCTTCAAGGAAATTGCCCAGGGATTGCTGGATGGAAGCCCAGAATTGCGCCTGAGCGCTACGCGTGATCTCCAAACCCGCGAGCAGCTCAGCGCCCTGATTAAGCTGTACGAAGAAACGCGCACCCAAGCCAGCGCTATTCTGGGGAATTTGCAGGGGTTGGTGTCAGCCCGCGAGGCCCAAACCGCCATCATTGGAGACAGCGAGCCTTTGCGCCGCCAGCTGGAGGGTCTGCAAAGCCGCCTGAATACCCAGGCTGGTATTGGGGCTGGACAAATTCTTGCGCTGGCACTGGCTGCAATATTTGTGGTGCTTTGCGGGGTGGGATTTTCACGCGTACAGCTTTTTGACAGCCGCGGTCGACAACGTGTTGCTGAGGCGCAGCAACTCGAAGCGCAGCGTCAAGGGCAGGAGGCCAAACGGGTGAATGATGCCAACCAAGCTGCGATTTTGCGACTTATGAATGAGTTGCAAATGGTGGCTGAAGGCGATTTGACCCAAGAAGCTACGGTGACTGAGGACATCACAGGTGCTATCGCCGACTCGGTCAACTACACGGTGGAAGAACTTCGGCAGATCGTGGGCAGCGTGCAGAACACCGCAACCCGGGTCGCTCAGACCACGGCCTTGGTAGATAACACCTCGACGGAACTGCTTGCAGCGTCGACCGAGCAGCTGCGCGAAATTCGCGAAACGGGTCGTTCGGTGCTTGACATGGCAAGCCGCATTAACGAGGTTTCTGCCCAGGCGCAGGAGTCTGCGACAGTGGCGCGCCAGTCCCTGCAGGCGGCCGATTCCGGTTTGCAAGCCGTGCAGAACGCCATCGGCGGTATGAACTCCATTCGTGACCAGATTCAGGACACCTCTAAGCGGATCAAGCGATTGGGTGAATCGTCGCAGGAAATTGGCGAAATCACCGAGCTGATTTCCGACATTACGGAGCAGACGAACGTGTTGGCTCTGAATGCTGCCATCCAAGCCGCATCTGCAGGGGAAGCAGGGCGTGGATTTTCGGTGGTGGCGGAAGAAGTGCAGCGTCTTGCAGAGCGGTCCGGCGATGCAACGCGCCAGATTTCTGTTCTCGTGAAAGCAATTCAAACAGACACCCAAGACGCTGTGGCAGCCATGGAGCGTTCCACGCAAGGTGTAGTTGAAGGGGCCCGTCTGTCCGACAGCGCTGGTACTGCACTTTCGGAAATTGACCGCGTTTCGCGGCGTCTTGCTGAGCTGATTGAGCAAATCTCTTCTTCGACGTCACGCGAAGCATCTATGGCCAACGAAGTGGCGGACAACATTCAGCACATTTTTGCGGTGACGGAGCAGACGGGTGAGGGTACACGCACCACAGCCCAGCAAGTGCGGGAGCTGTCTACCATGGCTGAGGAACTGCGCCAATCGGTTGCGCGGTTCAAGATTGCCTGACTCTCTCTAATTATTGAACAGGCCGTGCGCCGCCGGGAACGAATTCATGTCGCCAAACGATGTCGCCAATGTCACTGTCTCCGAGGGGGGGGCGGGCGAGCTGGACCTTGGGCCTCTGGCCTGGGTGCTGGACGAACTGCGAAAGTCGCTCGATGGGGCTGTCAAAGCCTTGCGGCGGTTTGTCTACGATGCAGAAATTGCCCGTGAGTCGGACCTCGCCTCTTTGGACGCGGCAACGCTGCGCATGGCACGCCAGCAACTGCATCAGGCGACAGGCGCACTGGAAATGGTGGGCATGGCCTCGCCTGCGCAGGTGCTTCGCGCGATGGAGAATGCCGTCCAGCGGTTTGTTCAGCGCCCCGAGCTGTGCACCGACGACGCTGCGGGAGCAATAGAACGTGCAAGTTTTGCACTGTGCGAGTACCTCGAAATCGTGCTCGCAGGTAAACCGGTTTCACCCGTAGCACTTTTCCCGCAGTACCGCGATGTTCAGGCGCTTACAGGTGCAGACCGTGTGCATCCGGCGGACTTGTGGCCAGCAGAGCGGCGGTTTCGAGAGCCAAATTTTCAAGTGACCCAGGCGCCTGTGGGGTACAGCGCAGCGACTCGAAGCCGCCTGGATCAGGCCGTGCTGCGAATTGTCAAAGAGGGCGACTTACACGCAGCTGCGGAGTTGTGTGACTTGTCCTTGGGGTTAGCAGCCCACCATTCAGATAGGCAGGGGCGCTCATTCTGGAAGATTTCTGCGGCCTTTTTTGATGCGTTTGCCCGCGGCATGTTCAATGCGGATGTGTACGTCAAGCGGGTCGCATCCCGCATCCTGATGCAGTACGCAGCCTTGGCACGCAATGAGACCGCGATCTCAGACCGCTTGGTGCAAGATTTGTTGTTTTTTTGCGCCCAAGCACAACCCATCCCAGGCGAGTCCGTACCGTACTTGGATGCCGTACGCCAATCGTTTGGCTTGCAACGGTTCCAGCCGGTGGATTACGAAGCGCGGCGCTTTGGGCGGTTCGATCCCGCGGTTCTTGCGCAGGCCAGAAAACGTATTTCTGCTGCTGCAGAAACATGGTCGGCGCTCGCCGGCGGTGACCGCAACAAGCTAAAACCTGCGGCAGACCAATTCAGCCTTGTCTGTGACTCGCTGCGCAAGCTCAACCGCAACAGCGAAAGCCTTGCTCGGGCATTGACCCGAGCACTTGACTTGACGGTGCGCTCTGCTGAGCCGCCTTCGGCCGCACTCGCTATGGAGGTGGCGACGTCGATCTTGTATCTGCAGGCGGCACTGGAAGACACGGATGTGTCGGATGACCAGGTTGTCGGACGAGCGGAGCGCCTGGCACAGCGCCTTGACGGCGTAGCTGCAGGCGACCCGCCTGAGCCCCTCGAGTCCTGGATGGAAGACTTGTATCGTCGGGTCAGTGACCATCAGACGATGGGCAGCGTGGTGGACGAGTTGCGCGCAACACTCGGCGAGGCCGAGCGGTCCATGGATCAGTTTTTCCGTAGCCCAGAAGATACCTCGTCGCTCACAACGGTGCCTGGCCGTCTGTCGCAAATGCGGGGTGTGCTCTCGGTATTGGGGTTGGATCAGGCGTCACTTGCAGTGCTGCGGATGCGCGATACCGTGGAGCGTCTGCTTGTCGAGGGCGTGGATGACCTAGATGAGCGCAAGGTGCTTTTCGAAAAATTGGGCAACAGCCTGGGCGCGCTCGGCTTCATGATCGACATGCTGAGTTATCAGCGTGCTATGGCCCGCAAGCTGTTTGTGTACGACGAAACGTTGGGCGAGCTTCGGTTGATTGCGGGGCGCGCTCGCACCCGTGCTTCAGATGCTGCGGCTGATGCTGAGGAACTTGCTGCGACAGTGGAGGAGCGGGCCGAGGTGTCGCTTCCAGATGTGGTGCCCCGTGTGCCGCCGCATCTCCCGGAGGAGCCATTGCCTACAGTGGAAGCTACGGCGGCCCCTGCAGTGGAGGAGCAAGGTACTGCAGTACAGGTCTTCGACCTTCTGCTGGAAGACGCATCTCCTGCGCCGGTGGTCGGCGAAGTTTTGTCCGAATCGAAAATCCCGCCCGTACCGGATAGTGATGCTCCAAAAATGCATCTGCGCGGCCCTGAGGTAGAAGACGAACTCCTTGAGATATTCCTTGAAGAAGTTCGAGAGGTGGTGGGTAATGGTTTGGCTGCCATTGCTACCCTTGATGACAATCCAGGTGATTTGAGCGAGCAAACCACGTTGCGGCGGGCGTTTCATACGCTTAAGGGCAGTTCGCGCATGGTGGGGCTGAACAGGTTTGGCGAGGCAGCTTGGTCGATGGAGCAGCTCCTCAATGCTTGGCTTGCTGAGCAAAAGCCCATGGAGCGCCCACTGCTGGATATTTCCCGTCAGGCGATGCAGGGATTCAGCCGCTGGGCGCAGGACATTGAAGCAGGCGATGATTCTGCGTGGGACGAAGCGGCTTTCCGCACCGTGGCAGAAGCCATGCGTCTGGACGGTAAGGTGCTCGCGCTGGAGTTGCCGACAGAGTCGGGTGGGGCCCGTGCCGTATCCGAAGCGGCAGTGGTTCAGGAAAGTCAGCCGCTTGCGGACGGGCACGCAGTCGAAGTCGAGCATGACTTCGTAATTACTGAGCTTGAGTTTGGCGGTGAGGCACTCCTTCCCCCTGCAGGTGAGTCGCCGCTAGAGATGCCTGCAGAGTCGCTGGGTGCACTCGACTTTGACTTTACCGGCGCTGGGCCGGTGGAGATAGCGACAGAAGTACCAGTAGAAGCGGTCGCTATTACTGAGAGCAGTGAAATCGATTTCTCCGAGTTCGAAGCAGCATTGGATGTTTCCATTCCTGTCGATATGGGTGCAGCGGACGATTCTGTTTCGCTACCCAAGCTGGAGGAAGCGGAAGTTGCTGCCGATGGGCAACGCGCATCGGACCGCACGGATCTCGGTGAACTGCCGGTGGAAATGGGTACGCCCGAAGGGCAAGAGTCTGGCGCGCAAGACGCAGAATCGGAAATGTCTGTGCCCGTATTGACCGACGAGGCGGTCACGGACGACAGTATCAAGGTCATCGGGCATTTGCGCATCGGCATCCCTCTTTACAATGTGTACCTCAATGAAGCGGACGAATGGTCTCGCCGCTTGGCTACCTGCCTCCAGGAATGGGCGCTTGAGTTGCATGAACGCTTGCCTGACGCAGCGGTTGCGCTTGCGCATTCGCTGGCTGGCAGCTCTGCCACTGTCGGCGTTGACGCACTTTCACAAACCGCCCGACTTCTTGAGCATGCGCTGGAGCATGTGCAACTGCAGCCCGTAGGGGAGCCTGAGCAGGCCGCCGTGTTCCTGCGTGCAGCGGACGAAGTGCGCCGTTTGTTGCACCAGTTTGCCGCTGGTTTTCTCAAGCCCGCCGACGAGGAAATTCACCAGGAATTGCGCAGCATCCTGGAAACAGAGATCTGCACCACGCTCTCGCCGCCGCTGGCTGAAGCGGATGCAGTGTCGCCAGCAAAGTCGTCGGCTGCTGAGAGCGACATTGAGCAGCAGACCCAAGGTGAAGAGCCTCAGGCTGAGTTGCCAGAAGTGGTTCAGGCTGACCCAGTGGTGCTGGTACCGGCCTCTGTGGTGCCTGAGCCAGTCATATCCGAGATCGTGGTCCCTGGCGTGGTGGCTCCGGCCTTGTCGGTCGCGGTGCGCGAGCGCGGCCAGCCAGGGGGCGATCTGAGAGTGCGCGCTGCAGTGCAAAGTTCGGACTTGGACGAAGACATCGATGCCATTGACGCCATCGATTCCGATTTGTTTCCGATTTTTGAAGAGGAAGCAGCGGAGCTGCTGCCGAAACTGGGTAGTGCATTGCGGCAGTGGACGGAGCGTCCGGACAACTTGGGTGCACGCAGCGAAGTTCTCCGTGCCTTGCACACGCTCAAAGGAAGCTCGAGACTCGCAGGAGCCATGCGTCTAGGAGAAATGTCCCACCGCCTGGAATCGGCGATTGAGCAGCTCGACGTGGAAACTGTGAAGTCCGACGAAATAGAGCCACTGCTGGCCAATTTCGACGCGCTTCAGAATAATTTCGAGGCGTTGCGCGGCTACGATGGCGAGTCGGCTGATGGTCTG
>JBQMQB010000015.1:15792-17680 GCA_052172715.1 Giesbergeria sp.
CGCCTGGGACACATGAAAGGTTCGATGAGCGAGCTGTCGAGCAACCTCGACCGCTTGCGCCGACAGCTGCGCGACATCGAAGTGCAGTCCGAATCTCAAATGCAATCCCGACTGGCACTCTCCAAGGACAGTGCGGCAGGCTTCGATCCGCTCGAGTTCGACCGGTTTACGCGGGTGCAGGAGTTGACGCGCATGATGGCCGAATCCGTCAACGACGTCGCCACTGTGCAGCGCAATCTGCAGCGTGTGGTGGAAGGTACGGAAGACGATTTGATTGCACAGGGTCGCCAAGCGCGGGAGCTGCAGCGCGATCTGCTTCGCACCCGTATGGTGGAATTCGAGGGGATTGCGGAGCGGCTGTATGCCGTCGTTCGCCAAGCGTCCAAAGAGACCGGCAAACAGATCAAACTTGATATCACGGGTGGCTCGATTGAAATGGACCGAGGCGTACTCGATCGGATGACGCCGGCCTTCGAGCATTTGCTGCGCAACTGCGTGGCCCACGGTATTGAGTTGCCAGACGATCGCGTTGCCGCAGGAAAAGCTGCGATGGGCACCGTGTACGTGGGTTTGCGCCACGAAGGGAACGACGTATCGGTTGAATTCCGTGACGACGGCGCGGGTCTGAATTTGGAGCGCATCAGAAGCCGCGCCATGGCGCAGGGCTTGATTGCCTCCCCAGAGGAGGTCAGCGACAGCGATGCCGCCAACCTGATTTTCATGCCAGGGTTCTCCACGGCAAGTGAAGTTACGGAGCTTTCCGGTCGAGGCATTGGCATGGATGTCGTGCGCTCCGAGGTGCAGGCGCTGGGTGGCCGTATCGAAACGGAAACTACCGCCGGGGTCGGCGCAGCGTTTCGCATGGTCTTGCCGCTGACGACGGCCGTCACGCAAGTGGTGATGCTGCGTGCAGGTGAATTGGCATTTGGGGTTCCAGCCAACGTGGTGGAGCTGGTGCGCCGTGTACCCATCGCAGAGATAGAAGCTGCGTACCGAACGGGGCAGCTCGATGTGGGTGGCGAGAGCGTGTCCTTTTACTGGGCGGGCGCCCTGTTGCAGGCGTCACAGCGCAGCCAAGAGGGTGCGGGAAAGACCCGGTCCGTCGTGATCTTCCGCAGTGCTTCGCAGCGGATGGCTATGCATGTGGACGATGTGCTTGGCAACCAGGAAGTGGTGGTGAAGAATCTGGGGCCACAACTTTCGCGGTTGCCTGGATTGGCAGGCATGTCGGTGCTTGCGTCTGGTGCAGTGGTGCTCATCTACAACCCGGTCGCGCTCGTCATGGTGTATGGCGACCAGTTGCGTGAGACACAAAACGTACTGGCTGCAACCGAACAACCCAAGAGCGGTGTTCCAGCGGTGTCCACAGCGCACGCGGCCGGACAAGTGCCCTTGGTACTCGTGGTCGACGACTCGATTACCGTGCGCCGCGTCACGCAGCGCTTGCTGCTGCGTGAGGGATATCGCGTAACGCTGGCTGCCGACGGTTTGCAGGCACTCGAGCGCCTTCAAGACGAACGGCCTGCGGTGGTGCTCTCGGACATTGAAATGCCGCGCATGGACGGATTTGATCTGGCCCGCAATATTCGCGCGGATGCAGCGCTGCACGATTTGCCTATCATCATGATCACTTCGCGCATTGCGCAGAAACACCGTGATCACGCCGTTGAGCTGGGTGTCAACCATTATCTTGGTAAGCCTTATTCTGATGAGGAGCTGCTTAGTTTGGTGAAGCACTACGTACAACTTGAAGCGGCAGCGGTGACAACTGTGTGATGGTCGGGAGCTCTGCCACTGAGGTCAGCAGTGTCGGATCGACTGCTCCAGTACTGCGGGAGTTTCTTTATGCAATGGTGCGGGAGGAAGCCTCTGACCTGTTTTTGATAGC
>JBQMQB010000016.1:0-17658 GCA_052172715.1 Giesbergeria sp.
CTTCTTCGACCAGAGCTACAAGAATGTGCTGGGCTCCAAGCGCCCCAAACCGGGCATGGTCGGCGGCGCGCCCACAGCGCAGGTGGTGAACCTGGACGTGCGTCGCAAGATTGCCGAGCTGCCGATTGCCGGCATGCCACACCTGGGCTCTGGCATCACCTTCGCGTGGAACGGCACCACCGTGCTGGCCAGCCCCAACCTGAAGGACGGCGCCATTGACGTGATCGACATGCGCACCTGGAAAACGGTGAAGACCATTCCCACGCCCGGCCCCGGCTTCTTCATCCGCAGCCACGAGAACACGCGCTACGCCTGGGCCGACTCGATGATGAGCCCCACCGCCCGAGACACGCTGACGCTGATCGACAAGAAAACGCTGGAGCCCGCTGCCACGCTGCGCGAACCCGGCCACACGCTGGCGCACACCGAGTTCACCAAGGATGGCCGCTACGCACTGGTGAGCGTCTGGGACATGGACGGCGCCATCATCGTGTTCGACGCCGAGACGCTGAAAGAAGTCAAACGCCTGCCCATGAAGAAACCGGTGGGCAAGTACAACATATGGAACAAGATCACGCGCTCGGAGGGGACTTCGCACTGAAGTACGCAACCCCAAGCGCACCCCCTAAAAAGCACCAGACAACTCGGCTTAATGGCTTTATTCACGAGCGTGAGAAGCTATTAATACAATAGCATTATTCACCGCTTCGATAGCCCGCTTGCACGGGCTCTCCCGCCAGATTGGGGCGCGGTTGCGCACCACCGCACCCCAATCGCGTTGATAGTGCAGCGCGGTCAGGCCACCATGGCACCGCGGAAGATCGCTTCAATGTCCGCCTTGCTGGCCTTGCGCGGGTTGGTCAGACCGCAGGCATCGGCCAAGGCGTTGGTGGCGAGCAGCGCAATGTCTTCGTCTTTCACGCCCAGCTCGGCCAGGCTCGCTGGGATGCCGATATCGCGTCCGAGCTTGCGAATGGCGGCTAGGCAGGCATTCGCTCCATCCTCGGCCTTCAACCTTTGCACATTGACGCCCATAGCTTCGGCCACCTTGGCCAGGCGCACGGCAGATGTCGGCACGTTGAAAGCCTCCACATGCGGCAGCAGCAGTGCATTGCACACGCCGTGCGGCAGATCGTAGAAGCCCCCCAGTTGGTGCGCCATGGCGTGCACATAGCCCAGCGAGGCATTGTTGAACGCCATACCGGCCAGAAACTGCGCATACGCCATCTGCTCGCGCGCTTCCAGGTTGCTGCCGTCGGCCACGGCGGTGCGCAGGTGCGCCGCAATGAGTTCCACGGCCTTCAGCGCGCAGGCGTCGGTGATGGGTGTGGCGGCAGTGGAGACATAGGCCTCAATTGCATGAGTGAGCGCATCCATGCCCGTGGCGGCAGTCAGCCCCTTGGGCTTTGCGAGCATGAGCTCAGGGTCATTGACCGACATCAACGGCGTGACGTTGCGGTCTACGATGGCCATCTTGATGTGGCGCACCTCGTCGGTGATGATGCAAAAGCGCGTCATCTCACTGGCCGTTCCTGCGGTGGTGTTGATGGACACCAGCGGAAGTTGTGGTTTTGCGGAACGGTCCACACCTTCGTAGTCGGCAATTTCTCCGCCGTTGGTGGCACACAGGGCCACGCCCTTAGCGCAGTCGTGGGCCGAACCGCCCCCCAGCGAGACAATGAAGTCACACCCTTGTGCCGTGAGCTGTGCCAAGCCGGCGCGTACGTTGCCCACCGTAGGATTTGGCTGCACACCGTCAAACACCACGGATTCAATGTGTTGCTGTGCCAGCATTACCTGAATGCTCTCAGCCACGCCGAGTTTGGCCAAAACCTTGTCGGTCATGATCAAAGCCTTGCGAAAACCGTGGCCGCGCACGGCCACGATGGCCTCTTGCAAGCAGCCTGCGCCCATGAGATTGACGGCAGGCATGAAAAATGTGGTGGTCATTGGAATGACTCCTGGAAATTGTGAGAAAAGGGCGAACCGGTGTGCCCCGGCATCGGGGCGAAAACTGGCACCGCCCGAACGATCCGGCCCTCCGCAGGGAAGACCAGACGGCAAACACCACTCACAAACCGTGCCATCCTGGATTGCACCGTAAGTAGTTGATTTAATTATTATTTTTCGCCACTTTATTGCGATCGGCGTGCCAAACTGAAAAGGGTGCCGCTCCACAACGAGACAGTTGTCATTAAATGGAGCGTCATGCGGTCGCGGCACCCGTTGGCCAATGGGATTTATGGCGCAAGACTTGTCGGTGAGTACTACCGACTTGGCGCCCTGGACGAGCAAGGTGCGTAGGTGGGGGTCGCCTCATTTGGCAATGCCACCCAAGCGCACCCAGCCATTGCTGGAGTTTTGTTTGGGCACCAGCCCTACCCAGACACCGAACTGCGCATATCTTTTGAATTGCTTGAAGTCATTTACGGTGGCAATCAGTGCCGAGGACGTGATTGGCTCGACACCCATCGGCACTGTCTCAACATGGTACAGACGTGTATTGATTCGGTACACCCGTGACAGCTCTACAAGACGAAAAAACAATTGGCTATCTGAAAACTGACTCTGGTTACGCGTTTTCTAGCCAAACATCTTCTTGGCACGATCCCTGCTAGACATTTCCGGAGTCACCCCAGGAATCCGCTAGATGGATTCATTTCCGCAATTCAACGCTCAGGAGACAGAACATGACACAAACCATTATCGAATTGGCCGCTACCAAGGTCAAGATTAAGCCCCAATACGACAACTTCATTGACGGTAAGTGGGCTGCCCCAGTGGAGGGCCGATATTTCGACAACGTCAGTCCGGTGACTGGTAAATCACTTTGCAAGGTCGCCCGCTCATCCGCGCCGGATATCGAATTGGCTCTTGATGCTGCGCATCGGGCGCGCAACGCGTGGGGAAGAACTTCAGCAGCAGAGCGAGCCAGAATTCTCAACAAAATCGCAGATCGGGTAGAAGAAAATCTCGATACGCTGGCGATGATCGAAACCCTAGATAATGGAAAACCCATTCGTGAAACCACCAACGCTGATTTGCCTCTAGTCGTTGACCACTACCGCTATTTTGCCGGGGCTATACGGGCACAGGAAGGTCGGTTGTCGGAAATCGAGCACAACCTCGTCGCTTACCATTTTCATGAGCCCATTGGTGTCGTCGGTCAGATCATCCCCTGGAACTTCCCCCTGCTGATGTCCGCATGGAAGTTGGCCCCAGCACTCGCGGCAGGTTGTTGCGTCGTACTCAAGCCTGCTGAGCAAACTCCCGTCTGCATTCTTGCATTCATGGAACTCATCGCCGACCTGCTACCGCCTGGCGTCGTCAATGTTGTAAACGGTTTTGGGCGCGAAGCGGGCGCCCCCTTGGCGCAAAGTACGCGCATTGCAAAACTGGCGTTCACAGGCTCCACAACCACAGGGCGTCAGATTCTGAAAACAGCTTCGGAAAACCTGATCCCTGTATCTCTGGAGCTTGGCGGGAAATCTCCAAATATTTTCTTCGCTGATGTAATGGACGAGGATGATGCCTTCTTCGACAAGGCATTGGAGGGATTCACCATGTTTGCACTGAACCAAGGGGAGGTTTGCACCTGCCCAAGTCGGGCGCTGGTTGAAGCAAAGATATACGATAAATTCATGGAGCGCGCTATCGCACGCACCCAGAAGGTGAAACAGGGGAATCCGTTGGAGTCATCGACCATGATCGGTGCGCAAGTGTCAGCCGCTCAGATGGAAAAAATCCTTGGCTACATCGATATTGGAAAACAAGAGGGTGCAAAGGTCTTGACAGGCGGTGACCGTGCGCGACCGGGTGAAGGCCTCAATGACGGCTTCTATGTGACGCCCACCATTCTCGAAGGCAACAATTCTATGCGGGTCTTCCAGGAAGAAATATTTGGACCTGTTCTATCGGTAACCCCATTCAAGAATGCACAGGAGGCCCTTGAAATTGCCAATGACACACCCTATGGCCTGGGCGCCGGCCTGTGGACTCGGAATGTCAACCATGCATATCAAATGGGGCGAGGGATACAGGCGGGAAGAGTATGGACAAACTGCTACAACCTCTACCCTGCACACGCAGCTTTTGGCGGGTATAAGCAGTCCGGTATCGGACGTGAAAACCATCTCATGATGCTTGCACATTATCAGCAAACCAAGAATTTGCTAGTGAGCTACTCAGAAGATGCCCTAGGCTTCTTCTGATCTCCATCGCCAGAATGTCATCTTGAATTATGGGCCGCTACATTAATTTATAGCGGCCCATAATTTTGTCGCAAGATAGCGTCCATGGAGCAAAAATGGATAAATCAATTAAAAATCCCTCCAGCGACGTGGCTTTCACAAAAAGTGTTAAAGCCGTTCAGATGCGTAAGGGCTCACGGGCAGAGTTCACAGAACAGGAATCTAAAGGCGGGTGGGAAACAACGATCACTCCTAGTCTCGCAGCGTACATTGCACAAGTCAGAACCTGTTTCTTAGGTACTGCCACGGCTCAAGGGCAGCCATATGTGCAGCATCGAGGTGGGCCACCAGGTTTTCTAAAAGTATTAGATGAGCAGACACTTGGTTTCGTTGATTTCAGAGGTAATCATCAGTACGTCACCACCGGAAATCTTGAAGAAAATTCACGTGCTATTCTTTTTCTGATCGACTATACCCGTCGGCGGCGGGTGAAGTTGTGGGGCACGGCACGAGTCATCGAAGGCGACATGGATCTTAATAGAGAATTATCCCTTGACTCCTACCCCGCAGAAGCAGAACAAGCAATTATCTTTACCGTCGAGGCGTGGGATATGAATTGCCCTAGACATATTCCTATCATGCTTCCTTTTGAAGACGTATCTTCCGTAGTTAAACGGCTTGAAGAACGCATCGCCGAATTGGAAACTGAGAATGCAGCCTTAAAACAAGCGTCTGATTGAAAACCTATCCTAAGCATAAGGAAAGCAAGTCTTGTAATGAGACAAAATTAGGACAATATAAATCAACAATGGAGATATTGGATGCCTATAAATCCAAAACCCATAGTAATAGGAATTTCTGGAAGCACGCGGAGTATTTCTGGAAAGTCGCGGCAGAAGTCAATTCTAGAAATCGTCAAGCGTTCGAGTAGCAAAACTGAATTACTCCAGGCGCTCTGCACAAATGAAACCACCGATTCTGACCAACATCCAGAACAACTTGGTATACGGCGTGGAGATGGCTTCAATCTTTTCAAGAGTGAGCGAAAGAAGACCCAGCGAGATAGGGCATTCAGCAATACCGAAGTAGCACTGGCTGCAGCCCTATATGGAGCCAAAGAAGCTGGGGCAGAGGTACTGCACATACAGTTAAATAGGTTTTTCTTGCCAACTCCTAAGCCGGAGAAGCTCAAGGAATTGAAGGATATTCTTTTGCGCGCAGAGGGATTGATTGTTACGACACCGGTCTATTTTGGAGATCGCAGCTTACTCATTGGCAATCTCATCGACTTCATTCGAGCAGACCCTACGCTACGGGGGGTATTAGCAGGAAAAATAATGGGAGGGATAGCGGTAGCCGCAAAAAGAAATGGTGGACAAGAAACTTCATTAATTTATCAATTAATGGATATGCTGGATATCGGATTTCTCGGTGTCGGCAACGACTGGAGGACCACAGCACAATATGGCGGAACTTGCCATGCTGGTGACGTCGGAATGATGGTCAGCGATAGCATCGGTATGGAAACCGCTGTTGGTGTTGGTCGACGTGTTGGGACTGTAGCAAAAATGAGCAAGATGGGAGATGGCTACCGACTTAGAGGAGTGCATCGGTTGGTTTTTTTGGTGGCCCAAGATAAGGATGGAATTGCACTTAAATACACGCAAGACCTGGCTGAACAGGCCTCTCAGGCCCAGGTTACTGTTATCGACGTCACCAAGTTGAAAATCTACTCTTGTCAGGCCTGCGATATTTGCCCGGCAACAGTAGGCATTGACGCTAAATCGCGCTGCATTATTAAGCGACGAGACGACGACATGCAAAGCGTCTATGACATCCTCAGAGACGCCGATGTCATCGTGCCTGTGACCTACAATCCGATGGATCGCAAGGGATTAGAGAGTCCATATCAGTCTCTCATGGAACGCCTGCGTTTTATGCGGCGATCGAACTACATGCTGAGTGACCGCTTGATTGCACCTCTGGTGCTTGAAGAGATTGGTGCGGGCCAGAACATGCACATCCGGATGATCACATCACTGATCCGCCAGCACTCAATCGTAGTGAAGCCCATGTCGGCTTACTTCCGCAACGGAGTTCCACTGAACGAGATAGAGGTACGCCAACAGTTTGCCGCGCTCAATGAGAGCGTACGCGAACTAACTCGTGGACGACTGCTGCTCTACGCAAACCCAACCGAATCTATCGAATACCAGACCGTCGGTTACTTTTCGGATCAATTCGAAAACGAGGAAGAGAAAGAAAGAATCGGTCAGGAGATATACGCAGATCGTCTTCAACGCTACCGCACCGAAGCACGGGATCGTGTAGAAAAAACAGAAGAAATAGCTCCGTAAAGCGCTTGCGCTATGGCCTTTTTCCATCATTTTTCGTGTTTTCGGAATCAAATCAATTTCAATAAAATTCTATGAATGAAAACCTCTACTCCATTCTCTCCACCGGCTTTCCATCCGATGGCGAAGCGCCCTTTTTGATTCTACCGGATGGAACGGAGCACTCGTATCGCAAACTTGAGCAAGAAACCGCGCGTTATGCCAATTTGCTCATCTCTTGCGGAATGAAACAGGGAGACCGCATCGCAGCACAGGTGGACAAATCCCCAGCAGCACTGTACCTGTACCTAGGCTGTGTGCGTGCCGGCCTTACTTACGTACCCATCAGCCCCGAATACCAGAGCGAGGACGTCGCTTACTTTCTCAGCAATGCGCAAGCGAGCGCTTTCGTCTGCCGCCCGAATTTCCTGGAGACGGCGAAATCACTCGCATCGGCTACCAGTGTAAAGGTGGTTTTCGATCTCGGAATGGAAGATTCAGGGTCCCTTGCCGCAGGAGCAGCCCAACAGCGAGACACCTTCGCCACGACCCAGTGCGCTGCAGGCGACCTGGCGGCAATCATGTACACCTCGGGCACCACTGGGCGCTCCAAAGGAGCGATGTTGTCACACGGCAATTTGTCATCCAACGCACTCGTCCTTCACGCGCACTGGGGATTCCGCAGGGGCGATGTGCTTTTGCACATGCTGCCGATTTACCACACGCACGGACTGTTCGTGGCTACGCACTGTGCGCTGCTCAACGGTAGCCCCTTGCTGTTTGAGCCCCGCTTCAACCCTAAGCGTGCATTGTTACTGATGAAGCAGGCAACGGTGTTGATGGGCGTCCCGCCCAACTATGTTGCGCTCTTGCAAGAGCCGGACCTGAACTTAGACGCCTGCAAGCATATGCGTCTGTTTATTTCAGGTTCGGCCCCCCTGCTCCCTACCACCTTCGAGGAATTCCAGCGCCGTACCGGACACACGATCCTTGAACGCTATGGTATGACCGAGGGGGGAATGCTGGTCTCCAACCCATGGGAGGGAACACGCCGCTGCGCAACCGTAGGTCTGCCATTGCCAGGCACCCTGGCACGTGTCGTCGATGGCCGGGGCTGCCCAGTCGAGATGGGCGAAGTTGGTCACATTCAGGTCAAAGGGCCAAATCTCTTTTCAGGCTATTGGCGCATGCCAGAGAAAACCCGCGACGAATTCACCCCTGACATTTTTTTCAAGACTGGCGACGTGGGGCGCTTGGACGCCGACGGCTACCTGACCATCGTGGGCCGCTTCAAGGATCTCATCACGCTCGGCGAGCAGGAACTTTACCCAAAGGAAATCGAGACCGCTATCGACATATTGCCCGGTGTTGAAGAGTCGGCTGTGATTGGTTTACCTGATCTTGAAAATGGCACCAAGGTTGTGGCGGTGGTTGTCCGGCAACCAAATAGCCCATCCCCCAGTGAGAAGGAGATCGCCCTGGCGCTGCGGGGTAGCTTCGCCGATTTTATAATACCCAAAGCCGTGTACTTCGTGGACCAACTGCCGCGCAACGGCATGGGCAAGGTTCAGAAAAACCTCCTGCGCGAGCGGCAGTGGGGCTCCGAGGGCCACTAAAGAGTGGGACCTGAAGATGCCCCCTGCAACCCCCATGAATCCTCGCTTCCACGGCCACCTCTGTCGTCGTAGAGTCTGAGTGGCAAGGCCATCGCCTGGTGGTGGCGCACAGCCCGCTGCAGGCGGCCCAGCAAACCCAGGATCGCCTCTCGCGCATCCATGCGCTTGAGCAGCGCGCCGCCCAGTTGGCGGGCAAGCTCGATGTCCGGAAGGCAGGCACGGTCCAACGCGGGCGCAAGCTCTTCGATTCGGGGTGCCAAGGCGCGGTTTTCCATGAGGTCAGTCAGGCCCATCTGGCGGGCATCATCAAGGTGAACTTGAAGGCCGATCTGTTCACCTATTGCATCGACGAGGCCGCGTTGGCCAGGGCCCAGATCATGGATGGCAAGCTGATGCTGGTCACCAATGTGCAGGATATGACGGCGGCCGATGTTGTGAGGCGCTACAAGTGCCGGGCCGATATTGAGCGCGGCTTCAGGGTGCTCAAGTCCAAGATCGAGATCGCTCCCGTGTTTCACCGTTTGCCCGAGCGCATCAAGGCACATGCCAGTATTTGCTTCATGGCGCTGATCCTCTACCGCGTCATGCGTGAGCGCCTCAAGCGCGCAGGCGCCGACCTGTCGCCCGAATCTGCCCTGGCCGATTTGCGCCGAATCCAGCGGCACACCGTGAGCTATCGACAACGGCGCTCCCATCCAAGGCGTCTCCACCATCCATCCACCCCAGCCCAGGCTGATGTCCTGGCCGCCCTGAGCGTCAAGAAACCCACGCACGACGCTCAAATGACACTGCTGCAGTGGCAATTTGAGGTGGCCACTTCAAGAAACTCAACAACTTGCAGCGATTGGTGTCGAACTCGGGCGGCCTCACGATCAGGTGCAGTCTCCATACCTATCAGGTTATTCAGGATTCCCCGGCCACCTTGAAAAATGCGCTCAGGTGTCACAATGTGGAGCGCTTGACGTGCGTTTCGATACGACGCGCTTGCCCTTCACATGTCGGGTGCGCATACTGGCGAAAGAACAGGGTCTAACGACACCTGTCGCACAGGAGACAACACATGCCATCGATCACCACTCCCATCGCCTTGCGCCAGGCCAGGCAGCACTTACTGGAATCGGGCCAGTGTCCGGGTGGACTGGTCCATGAGCGCCTGGCACGGTCATGGTCGCGCAGCATGGCTGCGGGGTTGCTGCCCACGGGCCGGGTGCCAGCGCCCGAGCCGGCGAGCAGCGGCAGCCTGTGCCAAGCCCTGTCGGCCAGCCATGCGCTCTTGGCGCATTCACGCCCCATCATGGAATATGTGTTTGACCAGGTGCGCCCCAGCCAAAGCGTGGTCGTGCTCGCTGACCCCCGCGGGATGCTGGTGCACACGCTGGGCGACCCGCTTTTTGTCGATAAGGCGGCGCGCGTGGCGCTGGCCTGCGGGGCGTCCTGGCACGAAGAAGACCGCGGCACGAATGCCATTGGCACGGCCCTGGTCGAGGGCAGCGCCGTGCAGATACACGGCTCTGAGCATTTCCTGGAGCGCAACAGCTTCCTGACCTGCGCGGCCTCGCCCATTCTGTCGGCCACGGGCGATCTTCTGGGCATCCTGGATATTTCTGGCGACCACCGCAGCGGCCTAGCCCATGGACATACGCTGGGCCTGGTCAGTACGGCCGCCCGCATGATCGAGAACCGTCTGCTGGTGGCCACCTGCCAGCGCAATCTACGGCTGCACTTGCACACGCAGCCCGAAGGGATTGGCAGCGTGGCAGAAGGCATTGTGGTGGTCTCCGAGGATGGCTGGATTGTCGGCGCCAACCGTGTGGCCCTGACGCTGCTGGGCCTGCAGACCCGCGATATCGGCGCGACGCCGCTCGAACGCGTCCTCGATGTGCGGCTTGATGACTTGCTCACTCGCCACCAGCGCCGGCCTTCGCAGACCCACATGCTTCGCTTGCACAGCAGCGCCACGCTGTTTGCCCAGGTGCAGTCGGATACGAATGCGGCGATCTGGTCCGTGCGCAGCGCCAGCAGTGCGGCACGCGTTGCGCCTGCGCAGCCCGCGGACGATGCGCTGGCCCAGATCGACACGGGCGATGCCCGCTGGCGCGCCGCCGCCGACAAGGTGCGCCGCGTGGTGGGCAAGCCCATTCCGGTGCTGATCCAGGGTGAGTGCGGCGTAGGCAAGGAAGTGTTTGCACGCGCCTTGCATGCCAGTGGTCCGCGCCATGCAGCGCCCTTTGTCGCTATCAACTGCGGCGCGATTCCCGAAACCTTGATTGAGGCGGAGTTGTTTGGCTACGTGGGCGGAGCGTTTACGGGCGCGCGCAAGGAGGGAAGCCTGGGGCGCCTGCGCGAAGCGCAGGGCGGCACGCTGTTTCTTGATGAGATTGGCGATATGCCGCTGCCCATGCAGACCCGGCTGCTGCGCGTGCTGCAGGAGCGCAGCGTTACGCCAGTCGGCTCAGGTACGGCGGTGCCGGTGGACTTTGCTCTTGTCTGCGCCACGCACTGCCAGCTGCTGGAAGCCGCAGCGCAGGGGCGATTCCGGCAAGACTTGTACTACCGCATCAATGGCCTGACGGTGCAGTTGCCGGCGCTGCGCGAGCGCAGCGACTTCGCGGCGCTGACCCAGCGCCTGCTGCTCGACTTTTACCCGGAGCGCGCGCTGCAGTTGGCGCCCGAACTGCATGCGCGGCTGGCCGGCTACGCCTGGCCCGGCAATCTGCGCCAGGTTGCCAGCGTGCTGCGCACGGCCTGCGCCATGCTGGACGACGATGAGGATACGCTGGACTTGGCGCATATGCCCGATGACTTGATCGCCGCCTTGTCCATTCCCTTGAAGAATGCCGTCGCTGCACCGTGCCCTGCAGACCCGGTGCCAGCCCCGCACGCCACGCTCAACCTGCAGGAGTTGTCGCACGCAGCCATCCAGCAGGCGCTGCAAAGCACCCGCGGCAACGTCACCCAGGCCGCGCGCCAGTTGGGTATCAGCCGGCAGACCATTTATCGCAAGCTTGAAGCCGCCACCAGTGCCCAGCGCAGTGCGTGAGGGACTTGCGCGGTTGTGAGGTGCCCTTTGGCGAGCCGCGCTCGTCAGTGCATTTCCAAGGTCATCTGCACCATGGTCTGGTTCAGCAACTGGTAGGCCACTTCGCCAAAAGTCATCGGGCCAATCACCTGCCCGGTGTGTTTGCCTTCTAGTTCCCCATAGAGGTAATTGAGAATGCAGTTGCAGGAAAAACTGGCCTCTGGCAGATCGGCGCTGGCCTGTGCGAAGGCCGCCTCATAGTCGACGTGGAATGAATCGGCCAGCCGGTACGCGACCTTAGGAAAAACCGGGCCGTAGAAGTCTACGGTCGCATCCTGCAAATTAACCGCCTTGAAGCTCACATTGACGCTGGCGCCGTTGTAGTCGGCCACCAAGGGCAAGCGCGTGTCGTGGCCCATCTCCTTCAAGTACTTTGCAAAAGACACGGGCCTCTGGTTGATGACACAGGTAGACGCACTGAAACCTTCTTTTTCGAAATAGATGACGTCACCACTGCCTTGCTTGAACAGGTTGACAATGCTCACATTGACGCTGATGTTGTCTGGCAAGGGGACGTGCAGCACCATGGCCCGGTCTTCGAATAGATCACCCGTGCGCCCATCCAAGGTCTTGGGCTTGCACGTGGCCAGGTCATCGAGATGCGCCCCAGAAATCCAACCCACCAGGGGTTTCATGTACATGTCTTCGTACATGGGTGCATTTTTCGCGAATTCGTAATGAATCTTGGAAAATGCAGGAAGGATGATGAGGCTGTAGCCGTTGTCAGGCGCATCCTGGCAAACCGTAGGCAAATGCTGCGCGTCGTATTGGGTGATCGTCGGTGTGAGACCAAAGGCATCGAGTTTGGTTACGAAGACTTTCTCTCGCGTGGTTTGTCCGCCCTCCTGCGCCATAAAGTAGGCAATCGTGCCGCCAATCCAATTGCCCTTGGGAAGGCCTACCAAAACCGCCTCGTCCCCCGCAATGGCGAGGTGGGCCCCGCTGGCGATGAGCGCCGCCGCCTCGTGCGGTTCAAGCAGGGCTTGGTTCAAGACATTCATGTTCGATTCCCTACTTAGAGCGGTTTGAGCTGGAGCAGTTCATGACGGAGCACGCGCTGATGCCGCTCTACATAGCGATGCAGCTCGCGCAGCTTCATGATTTTCACATCCTTACTTTGCAACTGGGTGACTTGCTGCCGCAACTTCGTTAGCAAGAGCTGAAGACTGAGGGTCTTGATATCAATGTTCAGCTTCCCCGTGATCAAATGCTCCCACACTGGATCGGACACGTCGGGCACCTGGACGGTGGTTTCAGCCGCTTTGACCTCTGGCGCAGCAGCCTGTGTCGCCACGGAGGGTAGTGAATCCTGCTGAACCCTCGCCCTGCGCCGCATCGATGGCGTGTATTCGAAGTTAAGCAGGCCATTGTCCAGGTCGTACTTGAACTTCCAGAGTTCGGCAAACGGAATGCACAGCACCTCGCAAATCACCTGCATGTCGACGCCTTCCATCAGCAGTTGGAAGATTTTTTTCGCCAGGCATTTGGTAAAGGGGTTGTTGGGCGGACCGAACCAGTCCAATTCGTGATCACCAGGCTGCAGCGGGTCGCTGGTATGAATAACACAGCTGTAGGTCATGCAGTCCACATGGCGCCACTGCTTGTCTTCAGCGCTGGTGATTTTGTTGGACGCTCGCGCCATTTTTGCACCGAACCACCCGCGCCTTTGCTCGGCGGTTGCAACGCCTTGGTTGGTGATCCACAGGTGGATCGTTTTGGAGACTTCGTTTACCGTGCATTTGCTGGCTCGCCAAGGCAAACGCAGGCCCACCGCCAAACCAAATTCTTCAATCGGCAGCACTTGTTGAGCTTGCATACGCGTACTTCTCCCAATGGGGGCAACATCGGATCGGAAAGAGTCAAGCGGCCTGCATGACCGCTTGACTCTTCCTAGCCACAATGAAAATCGCTGTTTATCGAATCGTGCCTACGCTTTAGTCATCGCAGCGCCCCAGCGGGCCGAGATCAAGCCAAGGAGCCCCCCCACCACCAGCGACAAAGAGACAACAATCAGCGAGTTTTTCAAGCTTGCTGACAGCAGCACATCAAGCTTGAGCATGTCGGGGGTTTGCAGAAGGTACGCAAAGGTGGAGGCAAAGCCGAACACCGTGGCGGGAATGGTCGCCAGTGCCGGCACGTTGGCCGCCAGGACCACGACCACTACGCCAACACCCACCGCCAGCGCTGCCCACAGCGGCAAACCCAAAAACCCGGCAAGCGGCAGCGCAAGAATCGCCACCGCAACCACCCAAGCCACCAAAGCCCCGAAGACGCCACAGACAATGAGTTTTTGCAACGCAGCCAGATCTGCGCCCAGCGCGTAGAAAGCCCCCCAGGCCACGAACACGGCCCATATCAGGTACACCCCGCTAAATGGCCCGAGGGCAAGAAAAGTAGCAAGAGCGCCCAACACCGAGATGCTGATGGCCAGCGCGTCCAAATTCTTCATCGTCGTCTCCTTATATTTTCTAAAGAATGAAATCAACCCTATCCACAGGAACGTGACCGACCTATCGCCCAAGCGCTACGGCCTGTGCAACCGATTGCCCGCTGAGTCAAATCCGCTCCCAGGGAGCGTAGACAGCAAGTTGTGTGCCTCATACGGCATCCGATGCGCGGCTGGTGCTGCACTGAGTGCGATGCCACTTGCACTCAAGCGCACCGCCACCCGAAAGCTCCCGTTGATCGGCGTCCGAATGGGCCTTCCTGGTGTGCACGGGCACGTGGCGACGACGCTCCACAGCGCGACAACTGTCAAGGAATGGAACGGGTGACCAACGTAAGGGTGCAGTTGCCGCTGCATGGTTGTGCGCACATGGTGACTACAGTGGGCAGGTCAACCATCTCCGTCGCACAGGAGGGATGCGGTGGTCTCCGACGACGGCTGATCCTCGGCTCCAGCCCCAAGCCACTGGACCGCAGACTGGCGCTATCAAGGTGCCTTCGCTCCAGCATCTGCACGATGCCCTGCTCATAGCTCACCGCGCACCTGCCAATAGCGGCGCCGATGGGCTTTGGACGCGATTGCGCCACGCATTGTTTGCTTCCGGAGTTCACAGCCGGCAGATCAGGGTGTGACTCCGGCCAAATTTGAAGTACCGCAGCGATGGCCTGCCGTTCCAGTTGCCGTTGCTGTACGGCCTGCATCCGGACTGCGTGTTGCACGCGTCCGGAGTGCGCGTTGCAGTTGGCACCCGAACCGCAAGCGCAACTGAAAGGCTACGCCTGGCTCGGCAACCTGCACCGGTTCGCTAGCTTGCTGGCTGCCGACGCCTTGTTGGGCGACGACGCGCCAAACTTCGTCCCAACCCAGCGCGCCACGCTCCACCTGGAGGCGTTGGCGCAGGCGACCACCCAGCAAGCACAGCAAAGCACGCACGGCCACGTCCCCAAAGACGGCGGAGCAGCGAGCGATCAACCGACAGGCGATTCACCGAAACCTGAAGAGTGCCGGCCGCGCACCGTATTGCGCCGCTGCGGCGGGGCAAAGTCTACAAGTCGTCTGGGAACCCGCCAATCGACCTAAAACGTATACGCTGCGCCTAAGCCCACGAGAACATTGCGGCCCGGAGCAGGCTCGAAAAAGCGGCCGGAGCCTTCATTCACAATCACCGAGCCCGAATAGCTTCTATTGGTCAAATTGTCCACTCGAACAAACTCTCTGACGACCCAGTCACCCACTTTCTGAGACAGAGATACCCTCCAATTGAGCAGATCTACACGAGGCGCGGAATCACTGTTTCCGTCATTCACATAGATTTTCCCTATGTGGCGCCATTCCAGCGCAGTTTCGAGACCCAAAGCCTCGTTCTGCCAGGCCAGCTCGCTATAAAGACTGGCGTGAGGAATACCGGGAATTCGATTTCCGCCAGCGATGAGTGTATTCGGTGTGGTGCATGGCGCTGCAACACAAGTCATGAAACCACTGCCGTAAGTCGCATTGAGGTAGGTTGCAGCCAAGTACGTCGACCAACCCTTACCCCAGCGCCCTGACAGTGCGGCCTCGATACCGTCCCGCTGCGTCTTTCCCGCGTTTTGGTAGGTGCTGCGGCCACCAGAATTACTTAACACCACCATTTCATTGGAAGTATCAGCGCGAAAATAAGCCGCATTCAAGCGCCAGTTCGAAATGAATTCTGCCTTCATCCCGACCTCCCATTGTCGGCTCGTTGCGCTCTGCAAGCCAAAATTCAAACCTGCTCCACCGTTGCTGCGATAGGCCAATTCATTGAGTGTAGGCGTCTCGAAGCCTCGTCCTGCCGAGGCATAGAAGTTCAAGGAATCGGTGGCATGGAATACTAGTCCCACGGCCGGCGTCGTGGCCTGATATTTAACAGACCCGCTGTCATCGCCATTTCCGCCAACAATATATTGATCTTTTGAGTCGAAAGACACCTGCGAATGACGCAGGCCCGCAGAGACACTCCATCTTTCGGCAATTTCCCATTCTCCTTGAACGTATTGATCGAAAGAGCCTACGGTATTGAGCTCGCTTCTTTTCAGCGCACCCTGTACTCCCAGAGTAGAACCGAGAAAATTCTGAAATCCAAGTCTTGTTTGATTCATCCGATCATAGGACAGCCCCGCTGTCAATATTAACGGGGTTCCGAGCAAACTGGTTTTATCCACCCATCGTGCATCGAGGCCCTGGTAACGGCTATCAAGATCAATCATACCCCCCGGCTGTGTCGCAGGGGTCTGGACCGCCACAGGAATCGACTGAAACTGTTGTGCATTGCGCGTGCCAGAGTAAGCCATGAAATGCACTGACTGCCCGCCGCCCAAGTGTTGGTCGAGCCCAATTCCACCTTGGGACTGATTCACCGATTTTCGCGTGTTGAATAAAATTGCACTGGGTGTCGCCTTGCGCGGATTAGCAAGCATTTCTGCGCGGGTAAGCCCGAGCGGATCCTGAATGTCTGGCATGTCCACGCTGTTGAGTAGAAACGTCCATTGGGTGTCGTCACTCACGGTGTATTTCACCTTGCCATTGAAACTCCCCCGCGTCGCAGCACTGTGATCACGATAGCCATCCGTTTCGAATCGGGCGGCGCTTATATTGTATTGGGCGGCTCCTTGGGTCCCACTTAGCTTTACGCCAGTGCGTTGGATGCCATTGCTTCCCCAAGTAGTGGCCACGTCGGCTACTGTTTGTACGCCCCCGTCGGCAGTAAAAATACTGATCACACCGCCAGAGGAATTTCCATAGAGCACAGAAAAGGGACCACGCAAAACTTCAATTCTGGAAGCAGACGTCAGATCGAAATTCGATACCTGCCCTTGACCGTCAGGAAAGCTTGCCGGAATACCGTCGGAATAGACCCTCAGACCACGCACACCGAAAGTGGAACGCGCGCCAAATCCTCGCGAGGAAATTTGTATGTCTTGTGCGTAATTTTGGCGATTGTTCGCCATGATTCCAGGAACCCGATCAAGCGTCTCAGATAGATTAACCTGCAATTCTGCATTTTTAATCGTCGATGCATTGATAACGTCGATCGAAGCAGGCGCGTCGATCGCGGATTGCTCGATTCCGTGCGTGGCGGTGGTGACGATTGGACTCAAACTTGGCTCCATCGCCGCAGGTGCCGACTGCGCCGCCGCCTGTGTCGCAGCGCTCAATACAGCAATGAAAATCGCCGCTCTTGCACTGGCGTGCTCTGGAAGAGTGCAAACCAACTGACGCATAACATGTACTCCAAAAATTCTGGCTGATAGCCTTATCACACGAAATGGAAACTGGCTAGGTGACTAAGGCAGTCGATAGTGCGTTGAGAGCAACGCCTGACGCAATAGGCGGGTTTTCGACATCACTATCTGGGGCTTCCTGGGAGCATGCGCGACACCACCCCGTCGCGCCGCAATCCGTGATGAATGGCGCCCAGCACGTGTAGGCAAAGCAAAAATAGCAATATCCATACAGCACCTTTGTGCAGGTTGTTAAAGATGGCATTGAGAGTTGTGTTTTCTGGCCAGCCAACCGACGGCAGTACCAGTCCAAAAAACTTCATCTGATGTTTAGTGAAAGAAGCTGAAAGTAAACCAGCCGCCGGGGTGACCACCAAATCGAGGTAGAGCGCACGATGAACCACGACAGACACTTTGCGCTCCCATGGCTGCAACTGCGGCGCTCCAGCTGGTGGAACATGAAAATTCCGCCAGGCGAGACGAATGAGAACCAGGGTCAGCGCGCACAGTCCGAGAGATTTGTGCAGCGCATAAGGGGCTGTGCGCAACGGCCCCTTTGGAAGATCGGTCATCGTCCAACCGATAACCAACAGCGCTATGACCAAGACGGCGTGCAGCCAGTGCAAAATAATAGCCGACAACGTATAGCGCTCGATGCCCATGGAATGCATAGTAGTATCACTCTTAAAACCCACTCATAGACTCACCGTTCAATTTCAATTGAGTTACCGCGTTGGGAATTACGCTCCATA
>JBQMQB010000017.1:0-10567 GCA_052172715.1 Giesbergeria sp.
CCCCGGCGCTGAAAGAAATCCGCCGCGTGGTGCAAATCTTCCGTGAACTGCGCAATGGCTTAACTTCCGACGGCAAGACCCGCCTCAAGTCGCCCACCTCCACCCTCTCCACCGCTGAGGCCATTTCCGTGATCAACAGCGGCATGGCACTGGCCGGGCATTTTGGCGACGGCGTTCTGCACGCACACGACATCGCCTCCGGCCTTCTGGGCGCCGTCATCAAAGACCCGGTGCAAGACCAGGTGGTGTGGAAGGAATATCTGGAAACCGTGGTCAAGGAACGCAGCGATTGGAAAGAGCTGTACCGCGCCTGCCGAGAGCAGTTGTGATGGGTGATTCATCCATGACCGATTCGCCCCAAACGTCTGAAATTTCGACAACCGCGCCCGTGTTCGCCCAGACCACCCAGGTGCACTTGGATGGTTTGTTCGACGTGCTGGCCAAGCATCTGTATTCCACGCCCGTGGTTGCGGTGCGGGAGCTGATTCAAAACGCACACGACTCGATATCGCGCCGCCGCCTGGAAGACCCGGCATTCACCGAAGTCGGCCGTATCGAAGTGCGCGCCGACGAGAAGACGCAATCGATCGTCGTACGGGACAATGGGTCGGGCCTGACCGAAGCGGAAATGCACCGCTACCTCGCCACCTTGGGCAACGGCTATACGCGCCAGTTGCGGGAGTCCGAGAAGGACGGTAGTGACGGGCTAATAGGTTTGTTCGGCCTCGGTTTTCTTTCTGCCTTTGTGGTGGCCGAAAGTGTGGTGGTCGATAGCACCTCCTACCAAACACCCGAAGAATGCTGGCGCTACCGCTCGACGGATGGGCGTCGCTACTGGATCCAGCCAGCAGAGACGCGCCCAATTGGCACAGAGATCCGTCTGGCGATGCGCAGCGACTTCAACCACCTGTGCTCGGCTGGCGTGCTCAAGAAGGTGCTGGGGCGCTACTGCGCCTTGTTGGCTGAGCCGCTGTGGTTTGACAACGAATGCGTCAACGCCGAGCCTCCGCCTTGGCGCCCAAGCTCCGGCGGTGTGGCGCTGCACCCCACCGTGCTGGAACGCCAACGCATGGCATTTGCCACGCGTATGGAGCGCCACTTTGAACCCATCTGCACCTTTGCCGTGGAGCCCGAAGGCGACAGCGATGCCCGCGGTCTGCTGTGGGTGCAAGACGGGGCCACCTATGGCACCAGCGACAACCGTCACATCAGCGTGTACGTCCGCGGCATGCTGCTCGACGACGAGGCGCGTGATCTGCTTCCCGTGTGGGCGGGGTTCATTGGCGGCGTGATCGAATCCAACGCGCTTACCCCCACCGCCAGCCGGGAAGACCTGCAGCGCGATGGCGCTTACCAAGCCACCCGGGCCCACCTGCAAACGGCGCTGATTCGTGGTTTGGCGGCGCTCGCAAAAACTCAAGGCCCGGCCTGGAATCGCCTGCTTACGCGCCACAACGAAGCGCTGCTGGGCGCAGCGCTGTGCGAAGACGAGCTGTTCGCGATGCTGGCGCAAGACGTGCGCATTTCCACCAGCCAAGGCGACTTGCCAGTGCGCAGTTTGGTGCGCGAAGGCCGTATTCATTTGAGCATGGGCCAAAGCGGCGGCTTCGAAGATGTCCTGTTTCGTGCCCTGCAAGTGCCAGTGGCTCGGGGTGATCGCTACGCCGTAGCCGGCTTCTTGCGCCAATGGGTGCAAGAGCGCGGAGTGCAACTGATCGAAATCGGCACCGCAGTAGGCAACGCCGGCATGTTCCGCAGTGCCGATCTGCCTGCAGGCGAGCTCGCTTGGCTGACCGAGCATTTGGCGTGGGGCGAACTGGTGGTGGCGGCCCACTTCATGTCGCCCGAACTGCCCTTGGTGGCCGTGCCCGACCGCGAAGCGCAACTCAAGGCCCGGCTGGATGGCGATGCTGCCAACAAGCGCATGGCCAGCGCCGCACTGAGCTTGGCGCGCGCCTTTACCCAGCGCATCGATGCCAGTGTGCCGGCGCGGCTCTATGTCAACTTGGACAATCCTGGCATCCAGGCCTTGTTGCAAAGCCACCGCACTGGGCGCCCTGTGCCGACCCATGCTGTGGCCCTGTTGCGCAGCGTCAAGGCCATGATGGCGCCGGGGGGCGAAGAGCTCCAGGATCAGCCCCCACTGGTGCAGTTGCTGGGCGATTTCAGTCAGGCCGTGGTTGCACTGTGCGATTTGCCGGTGGCACCTTGCGTTGAAAACCCTTGATAAGGAAATAGTGCGTGGATAACTTTGCGTGGGCCAATGCCCTGTCTGACCAACTCGAAGAAGAAGGCCAAGCGCGCTTGGCTTACCTGATTCATTTCATCCCTAACCAGCACTATGAAAATAACCACGCACTGGTGGAGGCGCTGGTGCCCGAGGCCCTGGCAACGGCCCGCAGCCTCGATATTTCTTGGCTAGAGGTGTATTTCAACCATTGGCTTTGCAGCTCGCGCGTCGCACGCCATTACGGCGAAGTACAGCTCGGCGAGGTGGTGCATTCGTACGAGCTGGCGCACCAAGAAAAGAACCAGGGCTGCCCCCAGAGCGTCTGCATGACCCAGGATCTGGTGGCCACCTACGCGAACGTAGACGGCCCTGGCTGGGCCGTTGAACGCCTGGCCGCTTGCGACGAAGCACTGGCGCGCATCGATCCCAGCTGGGGCTGTTATGGGTGCATCAGCGTCGAACGCGCCAACGCCATGGGCGATCAAGGCCAATCGCGCGAGGCAGTGGCGTACCTGCAAAGCCAGCATGAAGCGCAGCTGCGTGCTGGCGAAGAGGTGAGCAATTTCTACGTCAGTACCCAGGTAGAGCAATGGCTGGCGGCGGGCGATGCGGTTGCGGCCTTGAAGTGCCTCGACGACTCGGAAAAAGATGCCGATGAGGACGACCCGCGGCAACAAGCCGAGCGCCTCATGCTGCGCAGCCGTGCGCTGGTGGTGTCGGGGCAGCCGCAAGCGGGCTGGGAGCTGCTGCCGCTGTTTGAGGAGGTCGAAGAGGCCTACCATCTCGGCTGGTGCCGCACGGCGCTATTGGCCGCACGCGCCTTGCCATCACTCAACCAGCCCGAACTTGCCTGTTCGGTGTGGCGCACCATTGAGCGCTTGCACCGCGTGGGCAGCCATCGCCTGGTGATCGATCTTGCTCTGGCCCAGGTCGCCCTTGCAGTGGATCGGCAAGTGCCATGGTTGGCTGAGCAAACCATGGCGCACGCGCGCCACCACCTTCCCTTGCTGCGCGAAGATTTGGGCGCCAGCGCCCGTTTGGAAGCTGCCTGCGCGTCCGTGGCCGCCGTGTTGGCAGTTCCCGCACCCTGTGGCCCTCACGAACTGCTGGCCTGGCTTGCATCGGCTGCAGCGCAGGGCTGTGCACTGGAGCAGCGCATCCAATGGCTGGAGGATGCGCACCAGGCGCAGCCCAGCGATGAAGGCCTTGCAATCGCGCTCACAGACCACCTTTCAAACTACGGCAACCACACTTTGGCGCGCGACAGGTTGCAAACCATGGTGCTCGCAGCGCCCACATCAGTTGCACTGCAAAACCAGTGGTTCAACCTGTGTTGGCGCTCCGACGATCTGAACGCCATCGAAGCGCAAGCCCGGCGCATCGAGACCGTGCAGCCGGCCTTGGCCGCGTGGTACCGCGCTCGGGTGGCGTTTCGTGAACAGCGCTACGCCCAAGTGGGCCCGCTGGTGGAGCAGGTGCTGGCGCACGACCTCGAGGCCGTTCCCACGCGCGGCCTGTGGGCCGATGCGGCCATGAAGCTGAAAGACTTTGACACCGCTGTGGCGCAGCATCGGCTGTTGCTACAAGCTGAGGAGCCCACCTCCGCTCGACGTTGGGAGCTGCTTATTGCTGCCAGCGCCGCACAGCAATGGAGCGACGTGCGCGAGCAAGCCCTGGCACTCGAAATGGAACTCGATGCCAGCGTCACTGAAGGGCCGATTCAAGAAAATTGGGGTGACATCTATCTGCGCTACACCCAAAACGACCGCGATTTCGATGTCCTGGCTGAGCGCACTGGCCCTGCTACCGCGCGCATTGTTCAGCCGGGGCGAAGGGGGTGTTCCCAGCACATGGGCGATTGGGTGGTGTTCGAGCCCCGATTGATGGAATCCCTCCCCGAAGACGAAGCGCAATTGCGAGACTACATTCGCGTCTTTCCCGAGCCACTGCACGTACTGCAAGGCGGGAACTATGGCCCCAGCTACATGATCGATGGCGTCCACCCAGGCGACGAGCGCGTGCAAACACTGCGCGATGCGCTGGCGCAAGAAGGTTGGGTCACCTGGCAATATAGCGGCCCGAACTATCGGGTGGTAGACCCCAATGTTCAAGCGGTCGCTCAGCCAGATTCAGACGTTGATCCAACGGACGAAAATGACCAGAGCGATGCCGCCGATCTGCCAGGCTTTTACATGGCGGTGGCAGCACCCCAAAGCGCCTCGCCACGCGCCATCGAAGCCCGCGTGCGCGCACTTTGTGAAGGCCTTCAACTGTGCTGGCTTGAACTGGCGCGCGCCGGCGGGCAGCCTACCGATTGGCACGAAGCCATGGAAGCACGTTACGAACTCTGAACGCCTGCGCCATGACTTCGTCTGTCCATTACTTTGGCATACGCCACCACGGACCGGGCTGCGCGCGCAGCCTGCACGCCGCGCTGACCGCCTTGCAGCCAGATTGCCTGCTCATAGAAGGCCCGCCCGATGCCGATGCGCTGCTGCCCTACGTGACCCATGTCGGCCTGCGCCCGCCCGTGGCCTTGCTGGTGCACAGCCCGGACGACACGCATGCCTCGGCGTTTTACCCCTTTGCCGAGTTCTCGCCTGAGTGGCAGGCGTTGCAGCATGGCGTGCGGCGCGGCATTCCGACCCGATTCATTGATCTGCCGCAGTTTGTGCGCTTAGCTCAAGACAAGCATTACCGAGAGGTTGATGCTACTGAAAAGCTAGCGGATGAGGCAAGTGGTACAAATATTGGCGCCGAAACTCCTGCGAATAGCGCAGAAGAAACTGTGTTTCCGCAGTACCACGACCCTATGGATGCACTGGCCCACGCCGCCGGCTTTGCCGATGGCGAAAACTGGTGGAACCAACTCGTCGAAGAGCGCGGGGACACCGAAGATTTGTTTGCGGCCATCCACGAAGCCATGGCCGCGCTGCGCGAGGAGTGGCCCGAGGACGCCCGGGGCCCGCGCGCCGCCGCGCGCGAGATGCAGCGCGAAGCCCACATGCGCCAGTGCGTGCGCGAAGCGGTGGGCCAAGGCCACGCCCGCATCGCCGTGGTCTGCGGTGCTTGGCACGTACCTGCGCTGCAGGCCAAACACACGGCCAAGGCCGATGCGGCTCTGCTCAAAGGTTTGCCAAAAATCAAGGTCAATGCGACCTGGGTGCCCTGGACCTACCGCCACCTCACCTGGGCCAGTGGCTACGGCGCCGGTGTGGATGCGCCCGGCTGGTACGACTACCTCTGGGCACGCCGTGACGCAGGGCGCGAGCCTGTGGCCTCGCGCGCCAGCGGTTGGTTGGCCCGCGTCGCCCGGCTGCTGCGCCAGCACCAATTGGATTGCTCGTCGGCCCACGTCATCGAGGCCTCACGCCTGGCCGACACGCTGGCCGCATTGCGCGGTCGCGCCGAACCGGGGCTGGAGGAGTTGAACGAAGCCGTGCGCACGGTCATTTGCATGGGGGAGTCGGCTCCGCTGGCCCTGATTCAGCGCGCGCTCACGGTCAGCGACCGCATGGGCCAAGTGCCGCCTGAAGTACCCGCCGTGCCGTTGCAGCGCGACATCGAGCAAGCGCAAAAGAGCCTGCGCCTCAAGCCCGAAGCACTGGAGCGCATGCTGGACCTGGACTTGCGCAATGCCAATGACCTGGCCCGTAGTCACCTGTTGCACCGCCTGCGCTTGCTCGGCATTGCATGGGGCGAGCCTGCCCGCAGCGACCGCGCCAACCGCGGCACCTTTCGTGAAACCTGGCGGCTGCAGTGGCAGCCCGAATTTGCGCTGCGCATCATTGAAGCCACTCGCTTTGGTCCGACGGTCGAGCTGGCCGCCAACGCCCGTGTGGCTGAGCAATGCGCCAGCCTGACCCGCTTGGACGCTTTGGCCGAGCTGGTGGACACCGTGCTGCTGGCCGACCTGGGCACGGCGGTGCAGGCCGTCAGCCACGCCTTGCAGACCCAAGCGGCCATCACCGGTGATGCGGTGCAGCTCATCAGCGCTGTGCCGCCACTGGCCCGTGTGTTCCGCTACGGCAGCGTGCGCCAGATGGACGGCGCGCTGCTGGCGCAAATTCTCGATGGCCTTATCGCCCGTGGCGCCATCGGCCTGCCGCTGGCCTGCCACAGCCTGGACGACAGCGCCGCCGAGACGCTGCGCGACACCTTGCTGCCCGCGCACGACGCCGTGGCGCTGCGCGACAGTGCCGAGCCCTCGCTGGCCTGGCAGCAGGCGTTGCAGCAGATTGCCGTGGGCGATGCCTGCCATGCGCTGCTGCGCGGACTCTGCTGCCGCTTGCTGCTAGACGGTGGGCATATCGACCACGCCCAGGCGGCCGTGCAGTTGTCGCGCAATTTGTCGGCTGGAGCGGTGCCGTTGGAAACCGCCCAATGGCTAGATGGGTTTTTGAACCGCAATGCCATCGTGCTGCTGCACGATGCGGCCGTGTGGGGCCTGGTGGACGCCTGGCTGGCTGGGCTTGCGCAGGCGCATTTTCTGCAAGTTGTGCCGCTGCTGCGCCGCAGTTTTTCAAATTTTTCGCAATCGGAGCGCCGGGAGCTGGGCGCACGGGCCGCACATGGCGTCAAGGCCCCGCCCGTTGCGGCAGCGCCCACGCAAGGCGATGCTGGGCGCGCTGCGCTGCCGGTACCCACCCTGCGCCTGTTGTTAGGGCTGCCGGCATGAGCACGGCGCCGGGCCACGCCAATCCAGCTCGCGCCGCAGTGCGCAGCACGAAGGTACTTCTATGAGCACCACGGATTCAGACCCCACCGCTGTTTCATCCCCAGAGAGCACCGACCGCTTGCAGCGCTGGCGTTTGGTGCTGGGCGGCGAGGCCGATGCCAGTTGCGGCGTGGCCGGCGGGGTATTGCGAGAAATGGACCAGGCACTGGCCGCCCTGTATGAGCCCGAAGGCCCCAACGGCCTGGCGCGGCGCAAGGGTGGGCGCGGGAATTCATCGCCCAGCGTGGCGCGCTGGCTGGGGGATATTCGCAAATACTTTCCCAGCTCGGTGGTGCAAATCATGCAGCACGACGCCATGCAGCGGCTCAACCTGCGCGAAATGCTGCTGCAACCCGAAATGCTGGAAAACGCCCATGCCGATGTGCACCTGGTGGCCAATCTGGTCGCGCTGTCTGGCGCAATCCCCGATGCCACCAAAGACACCGCCCGCCAAGTGGTGCGCACCGTGGTGGACCAGTTGCTGCAGCGTTTGCAAGAGCCCATGCGCAGCGCAGTCAGCGGGGCGCTGAACCGCAGCCAGCGCAACCGCCGCCCACGCCATGCCGAGATTGATTGGAACCGCACCATACGCGCCAACCTGCAGCATTGGCAGCCGGCCTACAACACCATCGTGGCGCAAACCCTGGTGGGCTATGGCCGCAAGGCCCGCCGCCCGCAGCGTGAGGTCATTCTGTGCATTGACCAGAGCGGCTCTATGGCCGCATCGGTGGTCTATTCCAGTATCTTTGGCGCCGTCATGGCCAGCCTGCCTGCGGTGACGACCAAGCTGGTGGTGTTCGATACCGCTGTGGTGGACATGACCGAAAAACTGGCCGACCCGGTGGACCTGCTGTTTGGCGTACAGCTGGGGGGCGGTACCGACATCAACGGCGCAGTCGGCTATTGCCAGAGCATCATCCAGGAGCCCCGCAATACCATTCTGGTGCTGATCTCTGACCTGTACGAGGGCGGCGTTGAAGCAGGCCTGCTGCGCCGCGCGCATGAGCTGGTCGAGGCCGGTGTGCAGTTCATCGCACTGCTGGCCCTAAGCGACGAAGGTGCGCCGTCGTACGACCGTGAACTGGCCGCCAAACTGGCCGCCCTGGGCGTACCCAGTTTTGCATGCACGCCGGATGCATTTCCGGGCTTGATGGCAGCGGCCATACGCCGGGACGATGTCGGGGCCTGGGCGGCGGGGCAGGGGATCAAGACGAGCCGGGCGGCGGGGTAGGCAGTCGCCTGAATCTGCGACTTCAAAAGTCATCCCCATCGCCACGCACGAACGTGCCCCATTTTTGGTTCAAATTTTCGTGCGCCCACTTCGGGCCTCAGCTCTCAATGGCGATCGAAGACTTCGGTCGGGATGCTTGACCACCCTGTGGTCCTGCGCGGCTTCGGTGAGATCGTGAACACGTTCTTATGGCAATGCCTCCACAAACCGTTCGCCTCTGAACGTCAGCGCCGCATTGCCACGCTCTACGCCATAGTGTTGGCGCCAACGTTCGGTGCGCCCCACGCTCGCCGCCTCGCTCTCCAGTGCTGCCAGTTTGTGCGCCAGCAAGGCGCGGGCCAGGCGCTTGTTGGCGTGCTGGCTGCGCTCGGTCTGCACCTTTACGCTCAAGCCACTGGGCATATGCGTAGCGCGCACGGCCGAATCGGTCTTGTTGACGTGCTGGCCACCGGGGCCGCTGGCGCGCAGCGTTTCAAAGCGAATGTCCTTGTCGTGGAGTGCCCCGCTGGTGGTCCGCGGAGCATCGGTCTCGAAGACCTCCGCACCGATGAACCAGTTCTTGCGCAGGTGGCCGGGCCGGTACGGGCTGGGACAGATCCATTGCACGCTGCCGCGCCAGCGTTCCGTCACAGCCACCGCCGCGTCGCCCTCCAGCGCGAGCAGCACCGAACGCAGGTTGCCGGCGATGTCCCCGGTGACCTGCTCCAGCAGCTCGGTCTTGACGCCTGCAGCACCACACTCGCTCAGCAGGTGCACCAACGCCTTGCGAACGGCCAGGCAGCATTCTTCGGGACCGGTATTCGCGGTCAGTTGTAGCAAGATCATTCGCAGCACTCCCCACGCGTTTTGTAGGTCAACACCGGTCGGGTGCGCGCCAGCACCTCTACCAGCCCGGCGCCCACCATCGCCTGCACCACGCTGTCGATGCCTTTGTAGGCTTGTGGCGCTTCTTCGTAGATCAGTTGGCGGTCGTTGCAGACCACGCGGCTGCCCAGCGCTGTGCGCCCCATTTGCGCAGGCGTTGCGAGTTTGAACAGCCGGTCTTTGCAGGCTGAGCGAATCCACTTGCGCCCTGCGCCGTGCGGCAGCGACAGCAGCGTGTCGTGGCACGCGCCCGTAGGCCGCACCAGGTAGCTGTAATCCCCGCGCGAGCCGGGGATCAGCACCGGCCCCTGGTCAGACGGCGTGGCGCCCTTTCGGTGCAACCAGCCGGTCCGGCCGTGGATTTCGGCATGGGCCACAAAGTTGTGGTGCACGTCGAGCACGCGGCGCCCTTCGGCGCGCACGTTGCGCAGAAGGCGCTCTGCCACCAGCTGGCGGTTGCACAAGGCAAAACGCAGGGCCGCACCGTGCTGCGCCAGATACTCAGTGGCCTGCGGCGTGTCTGCGTCCAGCCCGCGGTGCCCGAAGGCATCCACGTGGTTGCGCAAGACGCGCTCACCCAAGCCGCGCGAACCGGTGTGCACCAGCAGCAGCAAGCGCTCCGTGTCGATGCCGAGCGCGGCCAGCGCTTCGGATTCATGCACCGTGTCCACTTGCTGAAATTCGGCGAAATGGTTGCCACCGCCGATGGTGCCCAGCGATGCCTCGTGGCCATTGGGCACAACACCCAAAGCCTGCATGGCCTGCGTGCGCAGCGCGTCGTCGTCCATCGGGCCGTCGATGTTGCCCACGCGCTTTTCCAGCTTGTCGAGTTTGATGGCGCTGGCCCGCAAATCGGTCTGCCACAGCGCCATGCCGCAACCGATGTCGTTGCCCACCAGAGCGGGGTAAAAATGCTGGAGCGAAAAAAATGCAGCCCCCACCGGATAGCCGCGACCGGGGTGCAGGTCAGGCATGCCGGCGACGCGCCACATGCCCTCCAGTTGAGACGTGGTGATCAGCTGCGCCAAGGCAGCGTCTTCCATCCACGTCGAATCGGACGCCACCACGCAGGCGCGTTCCGACAATTGTTTGACAAAATTGCCCATAAAAATCCAGATTCATTGCATTGAAACCGGACTGGAGCAGATGCCCGCGCGCGCCACAACACACCGCCAACGCCATCGCGTTGCGCAGCACACCATGGGGCGCGGAACAGGGAGGGAGGGGCTTCTTAAACCGAAAGCCCCGCCACCGCTGACCCAGCCCACAGGGAAGATGTGTTCTTTTGCATGTTGAACTCCTTGTTGGGTGGTTGAGAGGGTGGAGGTCGCAGCGCTTGCTGAGTCGTCTGGGGCCACAGCAAAACCGCGAGCGGCGAACTGTAGCGGATCGCGTGCGAAAGTGAAACGCCGCACGCAAGCATTGACGTCTTTTGGCGACACCGTGCCCTGCACGCGTTGACCATACCGAGAGCCTCCTCGGTGTCGTTGGCGGCAGGTTCAGCAGTGCTCAGATGTGAAAAATA
>JBQMQB010000017.1:10667-17537 GCA_052172715.1 Giesbergeria sp.
CCAGCGATCAGCACGCCCCACAACAGCCACTGGTGCAACGGCGTGCCACTGTCGGGGGAGGTCGTTGGCACAGCGGCGTCCACATCGCTCGCGTGCAGCGTAGCGCGCGGCAATTGGGCCAGTGCTTGTGGCGTGTACTGCGGCATCAGGCTGGTGAGCGCCAGCGCGGCAGGCGGCGCATCGGCGCGCCCGGCGGCCAGCGTGAAGGGTGCGCTGCCGCTGGCGACAAAGACCACCTTCAGCGGCGCCAGCTCGGCCGTGAGTGCCGGCGGAGTGCTGAAGCCGGGGGTACCCGGATCGGCCTCGATGCGCCAGTCGCGCCAGCTTCGCGCGTTGCCAAGTTCGACCGGTGCGCTGTGCTGCGTGCGGCCATCCTGCGTGAGTGAAAAGACGACGTGACGCGCCAGCAGCATCCATGGCTGCTCGCGGCCGTTGCGCGCCAGCACGCGCACCGGCACCAGCGTGTTGCCGCCGTTGGCGCGTATGTCCAGCGCCGCCAGCGGCGTGGCAAAGGCCAGGCGCCATTCGATGGCGTGGGCATTGGGTGCGGCGCTGGCGGGCAGGGTCAGTGGCAGCTTCAGGCGTGTCGGTGCGACCTGTGTCAATGTGGGCTCCAGCAGCGCACCGCGCACCTGTACGCTTGCGGGTGCCAGGCCCGCGCCGCTCCAACGCAAGCGCAGGAACTGGTCCTTGAGCGCTGGGTCGGCCAGCGCGACGCGCGCCGGTGTGCTCAGCTTCGCATCAAAGCGATAGACGGTGACTTCGCCGCGCGCACGCCAGTGCTGCAGATCGCTGCTGCTCTCCAGCGTGAAGCGCACCGGCTGCGCATCGGGCAGATCGGCATCAATATGCACGGCAGCAATCGGGCGGTCGATGGCTCGCGCATCCATCAGCACGCCCAACGTCGGCGCGGTCGATGCGGGTGTGCTGGTGGGGGAGGCCGGTGCCTCAAGCTGGATCACACGGCCGTCTGGTGCTTCGGCAATGCGGACCGAAACGCCGCCGTTGGTCGCCCCTGGCACACCTCCCAGAATGGGCCGCGCGGGCAGCTCGATGAGCGCAGGCGCCGGTGGGCTGGCAATTGCCGCGCCCGCGTTGCGGTCTAGCGCCAGCGGTACCGCCACGCCGGCAGCATTGAAGACGCGCAGATCGCGTGCGTCGGCGGTCTGCAACTGGCCCAGCACCTCAGCGGGCAGCGCCAGTTGCAGCAAGGCCGCGCCAGCGGGCGCCTCGATGGGCCATTGCGCGGCGTAGGCGGCAGGCTGCTCGGGCGGTGGTGCAGCGCCGACGGCCAGCGGCAGCGCGACAAGCATCAGCAGGGCGGACCAACGGATCATGGTGTGCTCCGTTCGCCATTCCCCTGGCGTGGCGGTAGCGGGGCGAAGTAGCCCACCACCAGCATCAGCAAACCGACACCGATAAAGCCGACGATGCGCTCGCTGCCGCCCCGATTCGACAGATCGATGACGATGAGTTTCACGATGACCAACCCCAGCAACGCCGCGCCCGTCAGCCAGGCTGGTCGTATTTGGCGTCGGTGCGCGCCCACCATCAGCACCAGCGCCAGCAGTGTCCACAGAATTGAATAACCGGTCTGCACCACAAAGCTGGCAAACAGCGACTGCGCGTTCCAGGGCACGGCGAAGAAATGGTGCGCTACGCGCAGCCACACCGTGCTGAGCGCGATAAGCGCGATACCGCCCAGCACGGCCCAGAACGCCGGTTGTGCCAGCCACATAGCGCTCTGGGGCGCTGGGCGCGCGGCCAGCACCGTGCGCCGCCACAACAGAATGGCGCCCAGCGCCAGTGCCACGGTGAGGTCGGTCGGGTTGAGCAGGGGGATGTAGGGCAGCGGGTCGGTGTGGCCGGACGAAGTCCAGGCCAGCACCAGCGCCCCTAGCCCCACCAGCGCTGCCAGCGGCAGTGCGGCGTTCCAGTAATAGCGTTCGGCGTGGGGGTGCAGTGGCCAGCCAAAGCGGGCTTGCCCGCTCGCCCGGTTGGCGCGGCCGGCCCATACCGTCAGCGCCAGCAGTACGGCGGTAGCGCTGACCAGCCCCACCACACTGGCCCATGCCGTGCCCCACAGCCCGGCGCTCTCGATCGCCCACCACAGGCTGTCGGTCAGCAGCGCCATGCCCAGCCAGGCGCCCAGCGGGTGTTGCCACGCCAGCCACGGGCGCCAAGCGGGGCTTGGCGCCGTGTCTGAGGGCGTCTGTGGGTGCTCGTTGGCGCGCAGCAGCGCCAGGTGCAGCGCGATGGCCAGTGGCCACAGCAGCCAGCCGAGCGTTTGTGGCGTGTAGAGCCCGTTTTGCAGTTGCCAGAGCCAGGCCAGGCCCAGAAAGGGCAGCGTGACGCGGCTTGGCCATGCTGCCACGGTCCAGTGCTCGCGCCGTGCCCTAGCGAGCGCTGCAGCGGCACTTAGCAGTACCGCCAGCAGCCAGACCAAGCCGGCGCTGTGCGGTGCCAGAACGGCATGTGGTGCTTCGCCGACCAGTACGGCCGGTGTGGACCGAAATGCCTCCAGCCCCCAGGCCAGGCAGGCCATGCCAAAGCCAGTCAAGAACCACGGCGTGCCCAGGCTGTGTTCGATGGGCGCCCAGACCAGCGCCCAGCGTGATTCACTGTGCGGTAGCGGTGTACGCAGCCAGCGCGCGGAGGCCAGCATGGGCAGCGCAATCAGCAGCGCGCCAATGAAACCGGGGTGCACCAGCGGCCATGCAGATACCGCCGTCTGCAAGTTTTCGGTTCCGAGCCACGCCAGGATTGCCAGTGCCTGCAGCAGCAGGCCGAAGGCACGCGCCATCCAGCGCGCCTGACGCATCCCGACCCATACCGCCGCTGCGCCTTCCAGCGCCCATACGGCGCTGGTCCAGCGTGCGTCCAGCGCCAGCGGCACCGCCAGCGTGGCAAAGCCCACACCGATGGCGATGAAACACTCCACCAGCAGGCGGTAACCTGGCCCGGCGCGACGCAGCAGCGCCGTCGCCAGCAACAGGTAAGCGGCGCCAAAACCCAGTGCCGCAAAGGCCGTGCCGTGCCAAAAATCCTGCACCAGCCCTGCCTGCAGGCCAAAGCCGACCAGCGGCGTACCAAACACCAATGCGGTATCGACGTAATAGCCCAGCTTCATGGGGCGCTGCCGCGCGTGCAGCAAGGCGGCGACGGTGAAGATGGCGATGAAAACCAGCAAGAATGTTTGTGCCGAAGCGTAATGCTCAGGTGTGTAACGCATCCAGCCCCACAGCAGGGCGCTGCCGAAGGTGGCGCCGAAGCCCAGCAGGTTGAGCTCGCGCCAGGAGCGCCGACTGGCGATGAACAAGATCGCCAAGTCAAGCAGCGTGTAGTAGCCAAACAGCACGATGTGGTTGCCCGCGCCGGTAGAGAGCAGCAGCGGCGCTGCGAAGCCGCCGGCAAAGGCACCGAATGCAAGCGCACGCGAATCCTGCAGCAAGGCCAGTGCCACGCCTAATGCGCCGATTAGCACCAACAAGGCAAACGCCAAGCTTTGTGGCAGCAGGCTATAGAGCCGAAACGCAGCCAGCACGGTGAGATACAGCACCCCCACGCCTGCTCCTTGCAGCGACAGGCCGAATCCCGGCTTGGCCAGGCGTTGGCGAAAGCCAAGCACCAGCAGTGCAATTCCCGCGGCGCCCACGGTGGCCAAGCGCAGCTCTGGTGGAAACAACCCAAGCTGCGCTGCATGGCGTGCCAAAAAAGCCAGACCGACGAACAAGACCACCAAGCCCACGCGAACGATGGTGTTTCCGCCAAGGAGCCAGCCGGTGACGGTTTCCATGATCTCTGTGGAAGGGACGGCGGCTGTGATGCGCTGCTGTGTCGGGGCAGGTGTGACAGCTGGAGAAGTCGGGATGTCGGTAAAGAATTGGTCGGTGTCGGCGAATGCGGTGGAGGGCGGGCTGGGCTGCGGCGTGGCAACCGACATGGCAACCGGCATGGCGGTGGGAGCGGTGGCTTGTGGTTCCTCCATGGGTGCGGCGGCGCCCGGCCTGTCGGCTACCGCGGCCATCGCCAGAATCTCTTGTGTCAGCAACACACGCTCACCGCGTACGCGAGCCTCGATTTCGCTGCGAATGGCACGCCGCAGCGTGAATGCCGCGGCCAAGCCGAGCAGAGCGCCCACTACGGCGCTTTCGCCCCCTGAGTCCGGCCATAGCGCGCCAAGCAGCGCCCCCCACACGATTCCCCACAACTGCATGATGTTGACCCCTGCTTAAACCTAATGGATAGCTATCCACGTCCGCACGGTCGCGGATCGGCTGGGCGGAATTCTCGCTGCACGGCGAGCCGGGGAAGTACATGGCGCACGAATGTGGCGCCGCGCGATACGCACGGTATCGCTAAGTGGTGCGATATGGCTAGGAGCCTGGCGGCGTTCCGCTCCTAGTACACCAGCCGATCCGGCTGCAGTTCCTGCAGGATGGTGGTGGCGATCTCTTCGATCGACTTGGTCGTCGTCGACTGCCAGCGAATGCCCGAGCGGCGCATCATCGATTCGGCCTCGTGCACTTCCATGCGGCAGTTCTCCAGGCTGGCGTAGCGCGAATCGGGGCGGCGTTCGCTGCGGATTTCTGACAGGCGTTCGGGGCTGATGGTCAGGCCGAAAGTCTTCTTGCGGTAAGGCATGAGCGCCGGCGGCAGCTGGCGGCGCTCGAAGTCTTCGGGAATCAACGGGTAATTGGCCGCTTTCAGGCCGTGCTGCATGGCCAGGTACAGCGTGGTGGGTGTCTTGCCGCTGCGGCTCACCCCCACCAGAATCACATCGGCACCGGCCAAATCGCGGTGGCTCTGGCCGTCGTCGTGCGCCAGGCTGTAGTTGATGGCCTCGATGCGGTCGGTGTACTCCTTGCTGCGGCTGATGTCCGAGAAGCGCCCCACGCGGTGGTGCGACTTCATGCCGAGCTCCTCCTCCAGTGGGTGCACGAAGGTGCCAAACATGTCGAGCAGCATCCCTTTGCAACCTTGTTGGATGACTTTCAGCACCTCCATGTTCACCAAAGTGGTGAAGACGATGGGTTTGCTGCCCTCGATTTCCGCCGTGTGGTTAATCTGCCGCACCACCTGGTGGGCTTTGTCGACGGTGTCGGTAAACGGCAGACGCACACGGCGCGGCATCAGCTCGAATTGCGCCAGGATGGCGTTGCCAAATGTTTCGGCGGTGATGCCAGTGCCATCCGAGACGAAGAAAACGGTACGTGTGTGCATGGGTGCCAGACAGGAGAGCGACAGGAGTGCGACAGGGGGTGGGACCTACAATGTCGCCGATTATCCGAATTCATTCCATGCCTTCCTGCCGCCCACAAGTACAAGCACAGCGCGCGCAGCTCCGCATGGCCACCCGTCCGCCTGCGCAGGCGGACGCGTGCACTGAGCCGCTTTTAACTTCTGGAGCCCTCCCATGTCTGCACGCTTTGACGCGACCGCCTTGGTCGTACCGTTTGAAAATCTGAGGATGAGCGACGTCGAGGTCGTTGGCGGCAAGAACGCCAGCCTCGGTGAGATGATTTCGCAGTTGCCGGATGGGGTGCGCGTGCCCACCGGTTTTGCGACCACGGCGCACGCTTTCCGCCAGTTTTTGGCGCACGACGGCTTGGCCGACAAGATCAGCAAGCGTCTGGCAAGCCTGGACACCGAAGACGTGCGCGCGCTGGCGGTTGCTGGCGCCGAAATTCGCGCCATGGTCGAGGCACAGCCTTTTCCTGCGGATTTGCAGCAAGCCATCGCCGAGGCCTTTGCCACGCTGTCCGCGGGCAATGCCGATGCCACCTTTGCCGTGCGTTCCTCCGCCACAGCAGAAGACTTGCCAGACGCCTCCTTTGCTGGCCAGCAGGAAACGTTTTTGAATGTGCACGGCATTGATGAAGTGCTGCACAAGATGAAAGAGGTGTTTGCCAGCCTCTACAACGACCGCGCCATCAGCTATCGCGTGCACAAGGGCTTTGCGCACGATGTGGTGGCGCTCTCAGCCGGGGTGCAGCGCATGGTGCGCTCGGACTTGGGCGCCGCCGGCGTGATGTTCACCATCGACACCGAGTCCGGTTTTGAAGAGGTCGTGTTCATCACCAGCAGCTACGGCTTGGGCGAGACGGTGGTGCAGGGCGCCGTGAACCCTGACGAGTTCTACGTGCACAAACCTATGTTGCGCGCCGGCAATAAGGCCGTGATCCGCCGCAACCTCGGCTCCAAGTTGATTCAGATGACGTTCACCACGCCCGAGGAAAAGGCCGAAGGGGCACTCAAAGGCAAACTCATCAAGACCGTTGACGTGCCTGCCGAGCAGCGCAACCGCTATTCGCTTACCGACGCGGACGTGGAGCAACTGGCGCAGTACGCGCTGGTCATTGAGCAGCACTACGGCCGCCCCATGGACATCGAGTGGGGCAAGGACGGTCAGGACGGCCTGCTCTATATCCTGCAGGCGCGGCCTGAGACTGTGAAAAGCCAGTCCAAGGGCCAGGCCGAGCTGCGTTACAAGCTCAAGGGTCGGAGCCCGGTGTTGGTTGAAGGCCGTGCCATTGGCCAGAAAATTGGCACGGGGCCGGTGCGCCTGGTGCACAGCATTTCGGAAATGGATAAGGTGCAGCCCGGCGACGTGCTGGTCACCGACATGACCGACCCCAACTGGGAGCCTGTGATGAAGCGGGCGAGCGCCATCGTCACTAACCGTGGTGGGCGCACTTGCCACGCGGCCATCATTGCGCGCGAGCTGGGTATTCCCGCTGTGGTGGGTTGCGGCAACGCCACTGAACTGCTCAAGGACGGCACGCTGGTCACGGTGAGCTGCGCCGAGGGCGACACCGGCCACATCTACGACGGCCTGCTGGAAACCGAAGTGACCGAGGTGCAGCGCGG
>JBQMQB010000018.1:0-9020 GCA_052172715.1 Giesbergeria sp.
TCGGGCTCCACCAGGCGTTCCAGCAGGCTTTGTTCGGCGTACTTGGGGTGCTTTTCGATGAACGGCCACAGGCTTTCCATCACCTCGGTGACGGCCTGCAGGAATTCCGGCTGGTGGGGGTTGCGCGCAGCTACCTCGGCAAGGAAACTCTCGACGGACGCGTATTTCATGGACGTACTTTCTCGAAAAAAGGGGTGAGTTGCGGCGGTGCAGCATGACATTATGCCAAACCGGTATGGACTCATGCGTTAAAAACTTTCATCGGGTGCGCGATTGCGGTGCGTGGTGTGTGTGTTTTGGTGCGAATCGGCAATGGGGGCGGCGGGTGTGCACCTGTGCAGTGCGCGCAAGGGCGAAGAAAAGCGCGCGCCTAAGCATCCGCACCACAGGCGTGCGGCCGTAGGCAAAAAACCCCCAGGCGGCAGGAGGTGCGGCTTCAGCGCCCGCGCAGGAAGAGCGCGTCAAGCTCGCGCAGGTTGAGTTGGCGCCAGGTGGGGCGGCCGTGGTTGCACTGGTCGGAGCGCTCGGTGGCCTCCATTTGGCGCAGCAGGCCATTCATCTCGGCCAGAGTGAGCTGGCGGTTGGCGCGCACTGCGCCGTGGCAGGCCATGGTGCCGAGGATCTCGTTGTGCGCGCGCTGCACCACGCCGCTGGCGTCGTGCGCCGCCAGTTCGGCGAGCACGCTGCGCGCAAGCTCCACCGCGTCGCCATGCGCCAGTGAGGCAGGTACGGCGCGCACCGCCAGCGTGCGCGCCGAGAAAGGGGCAAGATCCAAGCCGAGCGCCGCCAGCGCATCTACGGACTGTTCGGCGGTGGCCACTTCCTGCGGCGTGGCGGCAAAGGTGGTGGGGATCAGCAGTGGCTGGCTGGCGATGCGGGCAGATGCATCCCACTGGGCTTTTAGTCGCTCGTAGACGATGCGCTCGTGCGCGGCGTGCATGTCGACAATGACCAGCCCTTGGGCGTTCTCTGCCAGGATGTAGATGCCTTGCAGCTGCGCCAGCGCGCGCCCCAGCGGCCAGACGGTCTCGCTGGCTTGGGCCGCGTTGGCAGTGGCTGCTGTCGGCCGAGCGTCGAAGACCGCAGGGCCACCTGTGGGGGGCGCGCTCTCCCAAGCGGGCGCTGACGTGCGCGATGCAGCCCACAACGCGCTCAGGTCAGACACTTTGTGGCCTGTGCGATCATCAAAAGTTATAGCTGCTTGCGCTTGTGGATAGGGCGATGCAGTCGATTTTTCCTCAATATTTTGGTTCCATGCGCCGGTCAATGGCGGCGTTGGCGATCCAAGTGAAGACGTGGCGGTGAGGACTCCAGCGCGGGGTATGGCCAGGGCGTTTTCGACCGCGTGGCGCACGGCTTGGTGCACTTCGCGGCTGTCGCGAAAGCGCACTTCGATCTTGGTGGGGTGCACGTTCACGTCCACGCGCGCGGGGTCTATTTCGATGTACAGCGCATACACCGGCTGGCGCTGGCCGTGCAGCACGTCTTCGTAGGCGCTGCGTGCCGCGTGCGCCACCACCTTGTCGCGCACGAAGCGGCCGTTGACATAGCAGTACTGCTGGTCGGCGCGCGAGCGGGCGGTGTCGGGTAGGCCGGCGCGGCCAGTGACGGTAATGCGGCCTTCACTGTGCTTGAGGGCCACCGACTGCGCCAGGAAATCTTCGCCCAGCACATCGGCCAAGCGCCGGTCCATGGCGCCGGTGCCATTGCCCGCCCCATGCACCAGGACCGCGCGCCACTGTTCGACCAGCTTGCCTTCGTGCCATATGGCAAAGCCCACATCGGGCCGGGCCAGGGCGTGGCGGCGCACGGCTTCCACGCAGTGCGCCAGCTCGGTGGCATCAGTCTTGAGGAATTTGCGCCGTGCTGGGGTGCTGAAGAACAGTTCTTTCACTTCAACCGTGGTGCCTACGGCACGCGCGACTGGGCGCAGCTCGCCACTGCGGGCGTCGAGGAGAAAGGCGCTGTCTTGTCCGGCCGGGCGCGAGAGCAGGGCCAGTGCCGACACCGAGGCAACGGCGGCCAGCGCCTCGCCGCGAAAGCCCATGGTTGCCACGCTCTCCAGATCCTGCAAGTTGGTAATTTTGCTTGTGGCATGGCGGCGCAAGGCCACAGCCAGTTCGGCCTGCGGGATGCCGCACCCGTCGTCTTCCACACTGATGAGGCGCACGCCACCCGCCAGCAGGCGCAGGGTGATCTGCGCGGCACCGGCATCCAGCGCGTTGTCTACCAGCTCGCGCACCACGGAGGCGGGGCGTTCGACTACCTCACCTGCGGCGATTTGGCTGACGAGCTCATCGGGCAGGTCGCGGATCGGGCGGCGGGCGGGTGCGGAGGGGGGAGTGGTTTCTTGAGACACGCAAGGATTCTAGGAGCCTGTCGGACTTGGGAATCGTCGGCTGCAAATCGACCCCAGCGGCCCATTTTCCACCGTCTTTTTGCCCAATAGCTCGGCTATTGGGCTGCAAATGCGGCGAAAACTGTTCTCGCTGGGGTCGATTTTCGCTTTCGACGCCCCAAGCCCGACAGGCTCCTAGGGATGCGGATGCGCCCACGCAGGGCAGTATTTCGCATGGCCATAATGCGCGGCTTGTTTCAAAGTACTTTATGGACGCAATTGCCTTTCTGATCGACTTCATCCTCCACGTAGACAAGCACCTGGAGGTGTTTGTGGCCAGCTACGGCCTGTGGGTGTATGGCCTGTTGTTCCTGATCGTTTTTGTTGAAACCGGCCTGGTGGTGATGCCGTTTCTGCCCGGCGACTCACTGCTGTTTATTGTCGGCGCACTGTGCGGTACGGGCATGATGGAACTTTTCCCCGCCGTGGTCGTGCTGCTGGCGGCGGCCGTGCTGGGCGACCAGTGCAACTATTCGATAGGCCGGTGGTTTGGCCCCAAGGTGTTTCAGTGGGAGTCGTCGCGCTGGTTCAACCGCCGGGCATTCGACCAAGCGCATGCTTTCTACGAGCGTTACGGCGGTATCACCATTGTGCTGGCGCGCTTTATGCCCTTCATTCGCACTTTTGCGCCTTTTGTGGCGGGTGTGGCCGAGATGTCGCGCGCCCGCTTCACCGCGTACAACGTGGGCGGTGCGGTGTTGTGGGTGCTGGGGGTGACGAGCGCGGGGCTTTTCTTCGGCAACTTACCGTTCGTACGGCAGCATCTGGACAAAATCATTTGGGCGTTGATTCTGGTGCCGGGTCTCATTGCTCTGTACGGCGCTTGGCGAAGCTCCAAGGCGGGGGCCGCCGGGAGTCGCTAAAAGACAGCTTCCGACGCAGAGCAATGGTGCACCGACAGCGTATTTCTTATGAGCCGACTGTGGGGCGGCTGGGTTTAGCGACGGCGCTGGTCGCGGTCTTCGCCAAGTTCGTGGCCGATTAGGGCGCCGCCAGCAGCACCAGCGATAGCGCCGCCGGTGCCCAGCACAGCATTGCCGGCTAGGCCGCCGACCACAGCACCGACTCCGGTGCCTACTTGGGCGTTCGTGGGGTTTGAAGAGCAGGCGCCAAGCCCAAAAGCGGCGGCTAGCGCGGTGGCCAGAACAAAAGTACGCGATTGCATGGCATAGGCCTTTCTGCGAAGTGGAGCGGTGGCCATTTGCGCAATTTGCGTGTTAGGCCGTTGAAACCACTATCGCGCCACCCATGCCTTTGGGGTGTAGGACGCCCAAAGCGCACTGCGTAAGCGTGCGGCCCGCTTAGCTAGAGCGTGTTTCAGGCCCAGTGCTCAGGCTGATGGTCAAGAGCAACGACGCATCCGTATGCCCTGTGAGTGCATGCGCGGCGCCGCCTTGCAAATGCACGAAGTCGCCCGCTGCAAGCACTTGCACAGCACCCTCGGTCTTCAACTCGACTTCGCCCTCAATGCACAGCAGCGTAATTTCACCTGGCACCTGGTGCTGCGGCAGCGTTTTGCCCTGCGGCACGACGATGCGAATTACTTCCAGTTCGTTGGCTTTGAGGATGGCGCTGCTGACGCTAGTTGCCAGAGCGGGACCAAGCGGTGCAATGCGGATAATTTTGGACGATGGGGTGTGGGTCAGGGCCATGGCGTTCTTCCAGTGGTGCGCAGCGCAGTCTCTCAAACCGTGCGACTGCGCGCAAGTGGTGGGTTGCGCGCAAAGTAGCGCGTGATGCCGCGCATCAGCGCGTCGGCCAGTTGCTCTTGGTAGGCCGCAGTGCGCAGCCGTGCTTCTTCCTGCGGGTTGCTGATGAAGGCGGTTTCCACCAGAACGCTGGGAATGTCGGGCGCCTTCAGCACCGCGAAACCGGCCTGCTCGACGCGCGCCTTGTGCAGCTTGCCGACCTGTCCGATCTCGCCCAGCAGCACGCTGCCGAGCTTGAGACTGTCGTTGATCTGCGCAGTCGTGCTCATGTCGATAAGGGCGCGCTGCACATGTTGGTCTTTGGCGCGTACGTTCAGGCCGCCCACCAGATCGGCGCGGTTTTCTTTGTTCGCTAGCCAACGTGCCGCCGAGCTCGATGCCCCGCCCTGGCTCAGTGCAAATACGCTGGCGCCGCGGGCATCGGGGTTGGTGAAAGCGTCGGCATGGATGCTGACGAACAGATCTGCCTGCACGCGCTGCGCTTTTTGCACCCGCACGCCCAGTGGTACGAAGTAGTCGGCGTCGCGTGTCAGGTAGGCGCGCATGGGATTGCCACCCACGGTGGTGGCGTTGATGCGGTCGCGCAGCAGGTGCGCCACCTTGAGCACAATATCTTTCTCGCGTGTGCCCTGGGGACCGATAGCGCCGGGATCTTCGCCGCCGTGGCCGGGATCGAGAGCGATGATGATGAGTCGGTCCGTGTGCTGCGCCTTGAGCGTGATCGGGGGCGGTGGGGCGGGTGTAGTAGGTTTTGCGACCGGTGCGGTGGCCTGGCGAGGTGTGTCCGCGCGGGCGATAAGTTCGCCCAGCGGGTCAGGGGCGTCGAGGCTCACAGCCGGGGAGCTGGGTGTGTGGGCGCGGCCAATCGGGGTGATTTCGCCCGTGTCGCGCAGCCGTTCGGCAATCAGCGATTCGAGTGGGTCAACGGGGTTTTCCGGGTACAGGTCAAACACCAGCCGGTGGCCATAAGCGGCAATGGGGGGCAGCGAGAAAACCTGGGGTTTGGCGGGTTGCTTCAAATCAACCACCAGGCGCACCACGTTGGGCGCGTTCTGGCCGACGCGGATGCCGGCAATGTTGGGGTCGTCGCCGCGCACTTTGGCAACCAGTTCGCGCAGTTCGGGGCTGAGGTCGATCCCTTCGATATCGACCGCCAGGCGAGGCGGCGTAGTGACAAAGAACTGGCGTGCCTTGAGCAGGCCGTCGGATTCAAGGGTGACCCGCGAGTACTCGGGCGCCGGCCAGATGCGCACCGCCAGAATGGTCGCGCCGCGCGCTATTTGCGCCCGCCCGAGCAGCAGCACCAGGCTGCCTGCCTTCAGCAGTGCGCGCCGTGACGCCAGCGCGCGCCGGGGGCTTGCGGGGGGTTCGTGAGGGGCGGTGGGCTTCATGGGCGCAGTCCTTGCAGCAATTGCTCGCCAAGTGCGCTGCCCGCACTTAAGTGGGCGCGGCGCGCGGTGTCGTCGATTGCTTCAATGTGAATAGCAATGTCTGCAGGTGGGATCAGGCCTGCAGCCTTCTCCGGCCATTCTGCCAGTTTTAGGCCAGGGTTGGCAAACACCTCACGAAAGCCCGCGTCTTCCCACTCGCGTGGATCGCTGAAACGGTAGAAATCGAAATGTGAAATGGCCAGGTCCCCCGCCTGGTGCGGCTCCACCACGGCGTAGGTAGGGCTTTTGATGCGGCCGTGCACGCCGAGCGCGCGCAGCAGGTGGCGCACCAGCGTGGTCTTTCCGGCGCCCAGGTCGCCATGCAGGCTGACAAAGGCGTTGGTCAGGCCCGGCAGCGCGGCGAGCTGCTGCGCGAATGCCTCGGTGTCGGCCTCGTTCATCCACACCAGCGTGCGGGTCTTGTGCGTCGGAAGCATTTCTACAATCGGGTGATGGTCGTCAGCGGTAGTCAACTCGTTCCTCAGATCGCGCAATGGGCGCGCGAGCTGGGATTTTCCCAAATTGGCGTGGCCGGTGTGGATTTGTCGTCTGCCGAGCCGGGGTTACAGGCCTGGCTGGCGCAGGGCTTTCATGGCGAGATGCACTACATGGAGTCCCACGGCATGAAGCGTGCCCGGCCCGCCGAGCTGGTTCCAGGCACTGTAAGTGTGATCACCGCACGCATGGATTACCTGTCACAAGATACGCCAGAAGGCTGGCAGGCCATCGAGTTTGCGCGGCTTGAGCGCCCGGCCGAGGGAATCGTATCGGTCTATGCGCGAGGGCGGGATTACCACAAAGTGCTGCGCGCCCGACTGCAAAAACTGTGTGACCGTATTGCTGAGGCGGTAGGCCCACTGGGCCACCGGGTGTTCACCGATTCGGCGCCGGTGCTGGAGGCCGAATTGGCCCGGCGCAGTGGCCAGGGCTGGCGCGGAAAGCACACGCTGGTGCTAAACCGCGAGGGCGGTTCGATGTTCTTCCTAGGCGAAATCTATGTGGACATGCCGCTCGACCCGAGCGAACCCGTCACGGCGCACTGCGGTTCTTGCCAGGCCTGCATGGACGTGTGCCCGACGCAGGCCATCATTGCGCCGTACCGGCTTGATGCACGGCGCTGCATCTCGTACCTGACCATAGAGCACGCCGGGCCGATTCCGCTAGAGATGCGCCCGCTACTCGCCAACCGTATCTACGGCTGCGACGACTGCCAGCTCGTCTGCCCCTGGAACAAGTACGCCCAGCCCAGCCAACTGCCAGATTTCGATACCCGCGCCGGCCTTAGTGGCCAGCAGCTGGTGCATTTTTTCGCGTGGGACGAGGCAACATTTCTTCGCCTGACTGAGGGCGGCCCGATTCGCCGCATCGGCCATGAGCGCTGGCTGCGCAACGTCGCCGTGGCACTGGGCAATGCACTGCGTGCCACGAACGATGCAAGCGTGCGCGCTGCGCTTGAGGCGCGGGCCGACGACGACAGCGCCTTGGTGCGCGAGCATGTGGCATGGGCACTTCAGGCGAGGTTTGAATGAAAAGTGGCTCTGGCGCTTATGTGTAAAGCGCAAGCAGCTATGAAAATAATAGTATTTTTGGTTTAACCCAGTACGCCCAAGGCCAGCGACAGGCTGGCCGGCCCGAGCAGGGTCGACAGCGTCACCAACCCCGCCACATACGGCCCGTTGTAGCCCATGCGTGTGGCCAGCACATAGCAACTGGACGAAGTTGGCAGCGCCGAAAACGTCAGCAACACCGTGGTTTGCACCGCGTCCAGCCCCATCCAGCGCGCGGCCAGCCAGGCCACCAGCGGCAGCAGCAGGTGGCGAATCGAGAGCACCGACACCGTCAGCGCCTTGTCGTGCTTGAGCGAGCCAAACTGCAAACCGGCGCCCGCTGCCATCAGCCCCAGCGCCAGGGCAGCCGCCCCCACGCGTGTGAACGTTGGCACCAGCACTTCGGGAATGTGCAACCCCAGCAGATTGGTCGCCAAACCTGCCGCGGTGGCCAGAATCAAGGGGTTGCGCAGCAACTCGCGCGTGAAATGGTGCTCGCCATGGCGCGCCATGGGCCACACGGCGGCCACGTTGAACAGCGGTACCGAAATGCCGATCAGCACCGCAATCAGCTGCAGGCCCTGCGCGCCCGCCAGGCGGTCGGCCAGCGCCAAGCCGATGAAGGAGTTGAAGCGAAACGCCACCTGCGCGGCGCCAGCATGGTCGCGTGCGTTGATGTGGCGGCCAAGCCATGGGACGTGGGGCAGGGCGTAGGCAAGCGCAATACCTGAAAGCCCGCTGACCAACCCCGCAGCGATCAGCCCTGAGGCGGCGCCCAGCTCGATCGGGCTGCGCACGATGGACTGGAACAGCAGCACGGGAAACAGCAGGTAGTACACCAGCCCTTCCACGGGTTGCCACACCGAGCGGTTGAGCGCGGTGAAACGGCATACCAGGTAGCCCAGCAGGATGAGCGAGAAATCGGGAATGAGAACGTACGCGTAGTTCACGGTGGGAGCCTACCAAAGCGCTATCGGCTCTGTGAACCGTTGCAAGCGGTGAGCAGCGTGATGCCGCCATCGGACGGCAGCCAGTGGCCCATGGGCTGGCACCGGCCTTGCAAGCACAGTTCGAAATCGGCGGTGAACTCCGAGCGTGTCAGGCGCAGCACGCGGGGGTGGCGCTCTGGCGGTTGGTACTGGTACCAGCCATTGACCAACCGCGCGTCCGCCGGGGGCTCCATGCCTGCGGCCGATCCCCGCACCCGGGCTGCCAGTGCCTGCAGCATGGGCGCCGCTTCAGCAGTGGGGCCGGGTTGCACGGCGTAGTCTTCTTCCCAGCGTTGCTTTTCGATGGAGTGCGTCCACGCCAGCGTGGCCTGCTCTGCGGGTATGAAGACAGGGGGCACGGCCCCCGCCGTGGCCGCCAGAGCCAGACAGATCCCCAGCAAGGCTCAGGCCGCCACGCTGCGCCGTGCAGCGCGGGTGCGCCACACATGCCATGCCATGAAGGCAGCCACTGCGGCCAGACCGATCTCGTCGGTCATGGGTACGGCGGCGACCAGGAAGCTGGCAGCGATGATGGCGGCTGCACGCTCCAGCAGGCTCAAAGGGCCGAACAAAAAGCCGATGGCGCCTGCGCCCCACATGCCAATGGCCACTAAGGCTTTGAGCACGACGTAGGCCGTGGCCAGCGCACCGCCGCCTTGCAGCATCAGCGCCGGACTGTAGACCGCCATGAAGGGCACAATAAACCCGGCAATGGCCACGCGCATGGCCTGTACGCTAATCTTCAGGCCGCTCTCGCGCGCAATCGGGGCAGCGGCAAATGCAGCCAGTGCCACTGGAGGCGTCAGGTCAGCCATGATGCCGAAATAGAACACGAACATGTGCGAGACGATGAGCGGCACACCCAGCTCCAGCAGTACCGGCGCCGCCAGAGAACTGGTGATGATGTAGTTGGGAATGGTGGGGATACCCATGCCCAGCACCAGGCA
>JBQMQB010000018.1:9120-16834 GCA_052172715.1 Giesbergeria sp.
GCCAGGCCCAGCAGCACCCAGAACACGGCGCGCAGGCCGAGCCCCTTCACCCCGGTGAGCACGGCGGCCCCGAAGATGAGGATGACCGTGAGCCCCAGGCCCACCGTGCCTGAGAACAGCGGCGTGTAGCCCGAAAACAGCAGTGCCACCAGGCCGATCAAGGGCAGCAGCAGGTACCAGTGCAGGCGCACGGCGGCCCAAGGGTCCGGGCATTCCTCCTTGGGCAGACCGATAAGGCCCTTGCGGCCAGCCTCCAGGTGCACCATCCAGAAGGCGGTGACAAAGTACAGGATGGCTGGAATCAGTGCCGCCTGGACGATGGCGACATAGGGTACGTTGATGGTCTCGGCCATGATGAAGGCCACGGCCCCCATCACCGGCGGCATGATCTGCCCGCCCATGCTGGAGGTGGCTTCTACGCCGCCGGCGAAGGCCGAGCTGTAGCCAAAGCGTTTCATCAGTGGAATGGTGAACTGGCCGGTGGTGACCACGTTGGCCACTCCCGAGCCATTGATGGTGCCCATGAGCCCGCTGGAGATCACCGACACCTTGGCCGGGCCGCCCCGCGTGTGGCCCACTGTGCCCATGGCGAAATCGGTGAACAGCTGGATCATGCCGGCCTGCTCCAGAAATGCCCCGAACAGGATGAACAGAAAGATGTAGGTGGACGATACGTAGGTGGGCGTGCCGTAGATGCCTTCGGTGCCAAAGCCCAGTGCGCTGACCACCTGGTCCACACCAAAACCGCGGTGCGCCAGCGCGCCTGGCAGGTATTGGCCGAACAAACCGTAGGCCAGGAAGATGCTGCAGATGATCGGCAGGCCCCAGCCCATCACGCGCCGGGCCGCCTCGAACACGAGCGCGATGGTGACCACACCGATCACCCAGTCCATGGGGCTAAGCTCGCCCGCGCGCTGTGTCAGGTCAGCTTCGAAGACCCAGTGGTACAGGCTGAAGACAAAACCCGTCAGTCCGAGTGCCCACCCCAGCACTTTGCCTGCGGCGCGCAAAGCGCCGGCGCAGCGGTCAAACGGCGGGTGCAAGGCAAACACCAGCAAAATGACAAAGCCCACGTGGATGGCACGCACCACCTGGCTCGACAGGGGGCTGAACGCCGCCGTGATGAGCTGGAAGCTGGAGAAAGCAATGGCGATCCAGAAAATGGCGCCACTGGGTCTGCCGGGCTTTGCCTCGTGGTCATGGTGCATGGCAAGCTCGATAGGGAGGAAAAAACCGCCCGAGTGTCGGGTTGTGGTTGGCAGCGCCCCAGGTGTGGGGCGCCCAAGTCTTATTTGATCAGCCCGACCTCGCGGTAGTAGCGTTCGGCGCCGGGGTGCAGAGGCACTGGCATGCCCTTGATGGCGTTCTCAAGCTTGATCGCCTTGGCTGCGTTGTGCGCAGCGTAGAGCGTGTCGATGTTTTCGTACATCTGCTTGGTCATCTGGTAGGCCAGCTCCTCTGGCACCCCTGAATGCGTGATCAGGAAGTTGGGAATGGCCGCCGTGGCCACATCCTGCGTTTGGCCGGTGTAGGTGTTGGCCGGAATTACCGCCATTTGGTAGGCGGCGTCGCCCACTTTGGCCACCACGTCGGCCGGCACCGGCACCACGACGATCTTCACCGAAGTGGACAGGTCACGAATCGATGCAACCCCCAGGCCGGCCGATTGCAAGGTGGCGTCAAGCTGGCGGTTCTTGATCAGCTCGACCGACTCGCCAAAAGGCAGGTATTCCACCTTGGCGAGATCGGCGTAGCTCAAACCTGCCGCCTTGAAAATGGCGCGTGCGTTCAGCTCTGTGCCCGACTTGGCCGCACCCACGGAAATGCGCTTGCCCTTGAGGTCGGCGAGGGTCTTGATCCCCGAGTCGGCATTGGCCACGATTTGGATGTAGTTGCTGTAGGTGCCCGAGAGGCCGCGCAGCTTGTCGAGCTTCTTGGGGAAACCTGCCTCGGCCTCACCCCTCCAGGCGTCGGAAACCGAATCGGCCAGGGCCAGGGCCAGCTCACCGCGTCCGGCCTGCAGCAGGTTGAGGTTCTCGGCCGAAGCTTTGGTCACCTGGGCGGTGGCACGCACATTGGGAATGGCCTTGGCATAAATTTGGGACAGCGCCACGCCCAGCGGGTAGTACACGCCACTCTGGCCACCCGTCAGGATATTGATGAACTGCTGTTGCTGGGCGTGGACGACGCCTGCAACGAGGGCAGTTGTCAGGCTCAGCCCCAAGCCGATTTTGTGAATCAAGCGCATGGATAGGTCTCCTGTTGTAGGTGGGAATGGGCAGAATAGCGCATGTTGCCGTTGCGGGTGTGGCTTGCCGAAAAGGGCTTACCCGCATGCGCCAGGGCGTTTTGGCGGCCTTCCTTGCCATGTCGTTTGCTGCGTGATGCCCACTTTTCCCAAGCCTGAAGGTTCTGAAAGCGGACCGCATTTGGCGGCCAGTTGCGCCATCGTCCAGACCTTCGTGGATGCGCTGTGGTTGGAAGAAGGCCTGTCGCGCAACACGCTGGACGCCTACCGGCGCGATCTCACCTTGCTTGGCGAGTGGCTCGATCACGCGGGGAAGGATGTGCTCCAGGCGAATGAAGGCGATCTGAACGCTTATTTTGCCCACCGACACAGCCAGACCCGCGCCACCACGGCCAACCGGCGATTGACGGTGTTTAAGCGATTTTTTCGCTGGGCCTTGCGGGAACGCCAGATTCACGCCGATCCCACCGTGCGCTTGCAGGCTGCGCGCCAGCCGATGCGGGTGCCCAAAACTCTGTCGCAAACCCAGGTGGAGGCACTGCTTACCGCCCCTGACCAGCGCACACCGCTTGGCCTGCGCGACCGCAGCATGCTTGAACTGATGTACGCCAGCGGCCTGCGCGTCTCAGAGCTGGTGCAGCTCAAAACCTGGAACCTCGACCTTGGCGCCGGTGTGCTGCGCGTGCTGGGTAAGGGCAACAAGGAGCGGCTGGTGCCGTTTGGTGAGGAGGCCGGGGTGTGGCTCTTGCGCTACCTGGAGGAGGCGCGGGCCGCCATTCTGGTCGGCCAGCAAAGTGAGGATTTGTTTGTCACCGCCCGCGGCAGTGGCATGACGCGCGTGCGCTTCTGGGGCATCGTGCGTGAGCATGCGCAGCGTGCGGGGATCACCGCGCCGCTTTCACCGCATACGCTGCGCCATGCTTTTGCCACGCACTTGCTCAACCATGGCGCCGACCTGCGTGTGGTGCAGTTGTTGCTGGGGCACGCCGATATTTCAACGACGACGATCTACACCCATGTGGCGCGGGAGCGCCTGCGTGATCTGCACGCCCGCCACCACCCGCGCGGGTGAAGCGGCAGGCGCTCTGGCGCTTTACTCGCCCAGGCTTTCGGCCCAGGCAAGCGCCTGCAGGTGCGCCCAGTTGACCTGGTGGTTGGAGAGATGCAGCAGCTCGGAGTTTTCCGCAAAGGCGGCCTCGTCCCCGCTCTCGCAGGCCTTGGTCAGGGCCAGCAAAGGAGCGAAAATTCCGCGGTTGTGCAGCAAAGCATCGACCACGGATTCGGGCAGCGCCACGGAGGTGAGCGCGCTCTCCAGCGGCATGCCCAGCATGGTGTCGAGCATTGAAAAAACACCCACCACAAACGCGTTGTCGCATTCGTCGGGTGGAAGCAGTTCGAGGGCGAGCAGTTCCATCACCCGTCCGCGCACCACGGCCATGGTGCCGACGGCAGGCGGTGAACCGCCGGCGCGCGAAGTGGTCAGCAACAGTGCCGCCCAGCGGAACAACTTTTTCAGGCCGAGGATCATCACCGCATGGCGGAAGGAGCTGATTTCAACCTGCAACCCAAACCCCGACGAATTAATGAAGCGCAGCAGGTTGAAAGACAGCGTGGGGTCTTTCTTGAGCAGCTCTTCGATGTCGGCAGTGCTGGCCTGGCGGCGTACCAGGTTGATGAGTTGGATGATGGTGGCCTGCGAGGGCCGTACCGTTTTGGCCTGCACGGTGGACGGCTTGGCAAACCAGTAGCCCTGGAACAGTTTGACGCCAAGGTCCGCCATGCGCTGGAATTGTTCGGCGGTTTCCACCTTTTCGGCGACGAGCTCAGCCTTGCTGTTGGCAAGCGCGAACTGCACCAGCGGGCGCGCCAGTTCAGGCTTGAAGGCGGTGATATCGAGCTTGATGTACGAAGCCATGGGCAGCCAGCCGACGTAAGGCCGCCGAAGTACATCCTGGCTGAATGCCAGACGAAAGCCGCGTTGGCGCAGGTCGTCGAAAATTTCCAGGCAACCTGCAATGGCTTCTGCGGTGGCGTCGTCTGCCAAGGTCGGCACTTCGAGCACGACTTTGTCGGGGTGGATCAACTCCAGGTGACCGCCGGCCAGACTGTCGTGCGTGCAGTTGATGAAAACGGTCAGTTTGCCGACCAATGCCTCTGCACCGCCGTACGACAAAGCGTTAAACAGCAGAGCGGCATCACTTGCCGCAGTGTGGGTGTCTAGCGCCGTGGAGCGGTCAAACAGTTCGTAGCCGACCACGGCGCGGTCGGCGTCCACAATGGCTTGGCGGGCGATGATTGCGATGTCGCTGGCTGCCACCGCGTCCGCGGAGGGCGCAGCAGCATTCGAAGCAGTGTCTGGTGGATTGGACATTGGGGTATGGGGAAATATCAGCGTAAAAGATCCGCGTACAGCGAGCGCGTTTTTGTGGATTCTAGGCGGCAGACCTATTCACTACTCCGAAAGGTGGTCGGCCCAGGCCAGTGCCTGCAGATGTGCGCCGTTAATTTGTGAGCTGGTCAGGCCCAATGCAACGGCTGCGTGGTCAAAAGCGGCGTCGTCACTGCTCTCGCAGGCCTCGGCAAGCTTTAGCAAAGCGCCAAGGGGGCCTTCGTGGTGCAGCAGTGCCTGGGCTACCGGTTCGGGCACGCTGATCAGGCGCAGGGCCGATTCCATGGGCATGCCGAGCATGGCGTCCAGCAGTGAGAATATTCCGGCCACAAAGGCTTCGTCTGCCAACTCCTGGTCGAAAATTTCGAGCGCCAGGAGTTCCATCAGCCGTCCACGCACCACCGCCGTGCTTCCGACCGAGGGGGGCGGCCCGCCATTGCGCGAGACCGTCATCAGCAAGGCAGCCCAGCGGAACAATTTTTTCAGCCCCATCAGCATGACGGCCTGGCGAAATGACGTGACTTCACGCGCCAGACCAAAGCCCGATGAGTTGATCAGGCGCATGAGGTTGAACGCCAAGCCGGCGTCTTTCTTGAGCACCTCTTCAATGGCGTCGGTGCTTGCCTGTTTGCGCACGAGACTCATTAGTTCCATGATGGCTGCCTGCGAAGGCGTCACCAACCGCGCTTGCACCAGCGACGGCCGGGCGAACCAGTAGCCTTGGAACATCGCAATGCCCTGGCTGGATGCCATGTCGTACTGCTGTGCTGTTTCCACCTTCTCTGCCACCAATTCGGCCTCTGAATTTCGACCGGCGTAGCTGATCAGCACCGCGAGCTGGTCGGGCGCCAGGACAGAGAGGTCGAGCTTGATGTAGTCGGCCAGGGCAAGCCACGGCGCGTAGGCCGACTGCAGCACCGTGTGGTTGAAGGCGAGGTGAAAACCCCTTGCGCGCAGGGCGGCGAGCATGGGTTGGCGGGCGTTGACCTCGTCTGACGCAGCGTGGCCCAGAGGCGGAATTTCCAATACCACCTTGTCTGGATCGATGAGTTCCAGGTGGCCACCGGACAGGCTTTCGTGGGTGCAATTGACAAACAACAGCTTCTTGCCCACCAGGTCTTCCGTGCCGGCGTGCGAGAGGGCGCTGAACACCAGTGCCACATCGGTCGCTGCAGTGTGGCCTGGGCCAGTGCGCGAACGGTTGAACAGCTCATAGCCGATGACCGCTTGCTGGGCATTGACAATTGCCTGGCGCGCAATCATGGCCCCTGATCCTTCGTTCATGGGCGGTTGCTCAGCGGTTTTCTGTGGAAGGGGACTGGACATCGTGAACGGTACTCAAAACTGAAAAAGCAAAAACAAGCTGTGTCGCTGGCTTGAAGTATCGCGCTTGGCGCAATTTTAAGAAGTATCACCCCTGCGAGCTACCGGATCCGCCGCTGAAAGCCAGTCCAGTTCCGCTTGTGTGAAGCCAGCGCGCAGTCGCGCTTCGGTGTTGAGCGGTGGCTTCGGGCGCGGTGCCTCGTGCAGTGTTGCCAAGTGTGCATAGTGCACCAGCGGATCGTGTCCAGCGCGCTGGCACAGCCACCGATACCAATAATTACCAATGGCCACGTGGCCCACTTCCTCTCGCAGGATGGTGTCCAGGATGTCGGCAGCGGTGAGCGCATCGGCGGCGCCGGTTTGGCGCAGTTTTCGCTGAATCAACGGTGTGGCGTCCAGCCCACGCGCCTCCAGCGTGCGCGGCACGAGCGCCATGCGGGCAAGAGGGTCGTGGCGCGTTTTTTCACACATGCTCCACAGTCCCTGGTGGGCCGGGAAATCGCCGTAGTCGCGCCCTAGAGTGCGCAGGTGCGCGCGCAGCAGGCTGAAGTGCTGTGCCTCTTCCGCTGCAATGCGCAGCCAGTCTGCGTAGTAGGCGGGCGGCATGGATGAAAAGCGCCACACGGCATCGAGAGCCAGATTGATGGCGTTGAACTCGATGTGCGCAATGGCGTGCAGCAACACGGCGCGCCCTTCTTGCGTGGCGGGGGAGCGGCGTGCCATGGCGGTGTGCGCCAACAGCTGCGGGCGCTCGGGCCTGCCAGGCAGATTCACGGGCTCCTCGATAGTGCCTTCTGCGATGGGAAGCAATGCCGCCTGCGCGTACAGACCAAGCGTCTGCGCCACTTTTTGGTCGGGGTTGCTGAGGCAGAGAACCTGCAAGGCGCGTTGTCTGAGTTCCATCCCTACAATTGTAGAAAGCTCCCCGCAGTGCGACTCGGGGCGCAGAAACCACAGGAATCGAACATGGCAGTGTATGAATTGGACGGCGCGGAGCCGCAGATTGCGCCCAGCGCTTGGGTGGCAGACAGCGCGCAAGTGATTGGCAAGGTGGCGCTGCATGAAGATGCGAGCGTCTGGTTCGGCACCGTGGTGCGTGGCGACACCGAATCGATCACCGTCGGCGCCGGGTCCAACGTGCAGGACGCCAGCGTGCTGCACGCCGACTTTGGCCAGCCGCTGGTGATTGGTGAGCGCGTCACCATTGGCCACAAAGTCATGCTGCACGGCTGCACCATTGGCGATGAAAGTCTGATCGGCATTGGCGCTGTGGTGCTAAACGGTGCCCGCATCGGCAAGAACTGCCTGGTGGGTGCGGGTGCGCTGGTCACTGAGGGCAAAGAGTTTCCCGATGGGTCCATGATCATCGGCAGCCCGGCCAAGGTGGTGCGCCAGCTCACGCCCGAGCAGATGCAAGGGCTGCGCGTGAGCGCGCAGCACTATGTAGACAATGCGCGGCGCTTTCGCAGTGGGCTGCGCCGCATCGAGCAAGCCTGACGGGACGCATGTGTCGGAACTTCACAAATTTCTTTTCGAAGGCCTGCCGGTGCGAGGTGCCATCGTGCGCCTTACCGACGCTTGGCGGGACATGTTGGCGCGCCGCGCCGCCAATACCGTAAACGGTGCTTACCCTGTGCCGGTGCGCGAGGTGTTGGGCGAAATGGCAGCGGCCGGTGTGCTGATGCAGTCGTCTATCAAATTCAACGGCGCGCTGGTGCTGCAGATTTTTGGCGACGGGCCGCTGCGCCTGGCGG
>JBQMQB010000019.1:0-6432 GCA_052172715.1 Giesbergeria sp.
CGCTCGTACTTTTTGCCCTGCTCTTTTTCTGCATGGCGATTGGCATGCCGATCGCTATCAGCTTGGGGCTGTCCAGCATCGTCACCATCGTTTTCTTCTCGCAGGATTCGCTGGCCAGCCTGACCATCAAAATGTTCGAGACCAGCGAACACTACACGCTGATGTCGATTCCCTTCTTCGTGCTGGCGGGCGTGCTGATGTCCACTGGCGGCGTGGCCAAGCGCATGGTGAACTTCGCCATTGCCGCAGTGGGCCATCTGCAAGGAGGCTTGGCCATCGCCTCGGTACTCGCCTGCATGCTGTTTGCAGCGGTGTCGGGCTCCAGCCCCGCGACGGTCGTAGCCATTGGCTCCATCGTCATTGCTGGCATGGTGAAGAACGGTTACCCCAAAGAGTTTGGCGCCGGCGTGATCTGCAATGCAGGCACGCTGGGCATTCTCATTCCACCCTCCATCGTGATGGTGGTGTACGCCGCGGTGACCGAAGTGTCGGTGGGCCGCATCTTCCTGGCCGGAGTAGTTCCCGGCTTGGTACTGGGAGCCATGCTGATGGTGGCCGTGTGGTGGCGGGCAGGCAAGCTCAAGACCACGCCGCCCCCGAAGGCGAGCATGGGCGAAGTGCTGCGGGCGCTGCGCGAATCGCTGTGGGGGCTGGCGCTGCTGGTCATCATCATGGGCGGCATCTACGGCGGCATCTTCACGCCGACGGAAGCGGCGGCGGTGTCGGCGGTGTACGCGCTTTTCGTCGCGGTGTTCATCTACCGCGATCTGGGATTCAAGGATCTGCCCCACGTTTTCCTGGAAGCCAGCCGCACCACCGTAATGCTGATGTTCATCGTGGCCAACGCGCTGTTGTTTGCCCATGTTCTGACCACCGAGCGCATTCCCCAGACCATTGCCGAGCACATCATGGCCATGGGCATGGCGCCGTGGATGTTTCTGGCGGTGGTGAACGTGATTCTGCTGATCGCCGGCAACTTCATGGAGCCCACCGGCATCATCCTGATTCTGGCGCCCATCTTCTTCCCGATTGCCACGCAGCTCGGCATCGACCCCATTCACCTGGGTGTCATCATGGTGGTCAACATGGAGATCGGTATGGTGACGCCGCCGGTGGGTCTGAACCTATTTGTCACCAGCGGGGTGACCGGCATGAGCCTTGTCGAGGTGACGCGCGCTGCGCTGCCTTGGCTGATGGTGCTGCTGGTGTTCCTGGTGATGGTGACCTACATTCCGCAGATCAGCCTGTTCCTGCCCAATTTGATGATGGGCACGTGACGGGCAGCATTTGCAGCTAAAAACAAGAAACGGGGCCGTGGCCCCGTTTCTTGTTTCAGAGTGGGTGCTCGGTGTAGAAGCGCCCCCCGTGGTAGAGCAAGGGCGGCACGCCTGGGCGGTAAACGCAGTGCTCCACCTGCCCTACAAAAATGACGTGGTCGCCCTCGTCGTAGCGGCTGCGGTTGAAGCATTCGAAGTGCGCGACGGCGCCTTCCAGCAAAGGGGCGCCGGCTATTCCGGGCGTGTGGCGTACACCCGCCCAGCGGTCGATACCGCGTGCGGCGAACCGCTCGGCCAGTGCCTGCTGGTCGGCGGCGAGCACGTTGATCGCATAGTGCGAGCCTGCCGAAAGTGCCGCCATCGAGGCGGCTGCGTGTGCCAAGCTCCAAAGCACCAACGGAGGCGAGAGCGAGACCGAATTGAAGGAGCTGGCCGTCAAGCCCACCAGATGTCCGTCCGGCGCGCGCGCAGTCACGACGGTCACGCCGGTGGCAAACATGCCAAGGGCGTCACGAAACTCGCGTGTGGAGAATTCCGGGGGGCGGGGTCTAAGGAGGCTGGACACAGAATACGGATGGGCAGGGCGGCTATTATGTGCGCCTTGCTGAAATCGCGCCTGCACCCTGGCGGCAACGCCGCCTGCTTGTTTGATGTCTCTGCTCTGCGTTTCTCTCCCCCTTCTCTCTGGTTCCCACGTGCGCCTGCCCGCCCCTCTCGATTTGACGGTACAGGTGCTGCGTTGATGCGCCGACTGGCCGTTGCACTTCTGGCATGCGCCTGCGGCGCGGCACCAGCCGAACCGCGCATGCCCACGCCCGCCGCCAAGGTGGCCTGTACCTTGTTTGTACCGCGCCTGCCTGGGGTATCACGTACCACGTGCCTGGCGGCAAAACTGGAAGAAAGCGGCGCCTTTTCGCGCAATGGCGTGCCTCTGTACTGGCGCGATGTGGTGAGCCAGGCGCCGGGCGCAAGCACTGCGCGTGCACCGCTGCGCGTGCTGGTCCTCGGAGCCATTCATGGAGACGAACTCACTGCGGGTGCGTTGGCATTGCGCTGGATAGAGTTGGCCGACAAGACGCCACGCTCGGTGCACTGGCGCTTCGTCCCGGTTGCCAATCCGGACGGGCTACTGGCCAAAAAGCCGCAACGCACCAATGCCAAGGGAGTGGACCTGAACCGCAACTTTCGCACGCCAGGCTGGGACCACGACGCCCCCACGCATTGGAAAACTCGCGCTCGCAAGGATCCGCGCCGCTGGCCAGGAACTGAGGCGCTTTCCGAGCCGGAAACGCGGTTTGTGAACGACCAGATCGCGCGCTTTAAACCCGATTTGGTGGTCAGCATCCACGCCCCCTATGGCGTGCTCGATTTCGACGGACCGGTGACGCCACCGCGCCAACTCGGGGCGCTGCGCCTTGAGCAAGTCGGCGTGTTCCCTGGCTCGCTGGGCCATTTTGGTGGTTTGCAGATGGGTTTGCCAGTGGTCACCATTGAACTGCCAAACGCCTTGCGTATGCCAAAAGAGGCTGAGCAGCTGGCGATGTGGGCCGATTTGCTGCGCTGGATGGATGCGCGGCTGCCTTCTGATGTGCGCCAGGCCAAAGGGGCTCCAGCAGCCGGAAAGCTGTCGATTCCCTGACGAGTTGCGCAGATTTGGGGTAAATGCCGCAAGTGGGGTGCTGCACTTGCGCCATGCTGCGAGACCGGGCGGCAGTTGTCGCTATTGGAGCCACCATGAGTACCACGCGCCTGCCCCGCGTTCGCGCCCTGCGCACCCTGCTTGCTTTGTGCACCGCCTTGCCTTTGTGCGTGGGCGCGCAAGCACCTGCTCCCGTGAAACTGGGCGTCATCGGCCCCTTCACAGGCGCCTCTTCTGACTTTGGTATCCCCCTTATCCAGGGCATCAAGCTGGCTACGGATGAGATCAATGCTGCTGGGGGGTACCTTGGACGGCCGCTTGAGTTGGTGATCCGTGATGACAAAGGTAACCCCGACGCCGGCGTGCAGGCATCGCGTGAGGTGCTGGCGCAAGGCGTCGTGGCCACCCTTGGGTTTTGTAACACTGGCGTGGCACAGAAATCTCTGGACGTGTTTCAGAGTGCCAAGAGCCCGTTGATCATTCCGTGCGCCACGGGCACTCCTCTTACTGCCGCATACCCGCCGGCCGACAGCTATGTTTTCCGTACCTCAGCACGCGACAGCATTCAGGCGCCGTTTGTGGTGAACGACTTGGTCAAGCGCGGCTGGACCAAGGTTGCGATTTTTGCCGACACCACGGGCTACGGCGAAGCGGGCCTCAAGGATGTCGAGGTTGCTTTGGCCTCGCACAAGTTGCACGCGGTGAACGTCACCCGGTTTCCGCTGGGCGTCAAGGACCTGCGAGAGGAGCTGAAGGTGGCACGCGATGCGGGCGCCAACGTCGTCTTAAGCTACACCGTGGGCCCGGAAAACGCGGCCATTGCCCTGGGTAAGCGTGACATCGGCTGGAAGGTGCCGCAGGTGGGGGCATGGCCACTGTCGTTCCCGTACTTCATCGACGGCGCAAAGGACGCGGCTGAGGGGGCGTTGATGGCGCAGACCTTCATCGCCGAGCCCAGCAACGAGCGCCGTGCTGCATTTCTCAGTGCCTACACGCGCAAGTGGGGCACGCGCCTGGTGGTGCCCATGGCCGCAGCGCAGGGGTATGACGCGGTCTATTTGTTCACTTACGCTCTGCTGGGCATCCGTGATGGCAAGCTGACGGGCCCTTCAATGAAATTGGCGCTGGAAAACATTCCCCGTTCCTATTACGGCGTTGTCGCCACCTACGAGCACCCCTTCAGCGACAAAGACAAAGACGCGCTCACCGCCAACATGCTGGTCATGGGCAAGGTGCAATCTGGCGCGGTGACCTTCGCCTACCCTGAAGACGCGCGGCGCAATCTGTTTGTGCAGCGCAAAAAATAGGTCGACGTCTGGGTGTCACCCACTGTCTGCAGCGCAGACCATGAGGTGCAAGGGTTTCTCACCTTTTCTTTGGACTGTCTTAGGTTAGATGCTATTAACTATATAGCGATCTGTTGGCTCTGTGGATAGCGTGTGGTCGACCCGGTTGTGACGTGCACGCCGCAGGCCATGCTTCGGACACAAAGCGCTGGACTAGGTGCGTTGGGAAGAGGGCACAATTTGCTTTTTTTCCGGAATCATCAGCTGCGCTGATGCATCGCCGCCATGAGTACCTTTGATCCCATTGCCCTTGAATGCCTCGCTGCCATCGTTGAAGAGGGTGGTTTCGAGCGTGCCGCGCAACGGCTCAACGTGACGCAGTCGGCGGTGTCGCAGCGCCTGCGCGCGCTGGAGGCGCAGGTCGGCTCGGTGCTGATCGTGCGCAGCCGGCCGCTGCGGCCCACCAGTTCGGGCCAGCTGCTGCTCAAGCACACCAAGCAATTGCGCCTGCTGCGCGCCGACCTGGAGCGCGATCTTCAAGATCTCGCTCCCAGTGTGCAAGCCGGTGGGCGTGAGGAAGAGCGCATTGCCATTGCCGTCAACGCCGACAGCATTGCCACGTGGGCGCTCGATGCGCTTGGACCACTGGCACGCGAACGCCTTCCACTGGAAATCATTGCCGACGACCAGGACTTCACCCAAGAGTGGCTGCGATCGGGCCAAGTGCTTGGGTGCGTAACCACGGTCAAACAGACACTGCGCGGCTGCCGCATGGTGCCGCTGGGGGCCATGCGCTACGTGGCCGTTGCACAGGCTGGTTTTGCGGAGCGGTACTTGCCCCAGGGGCTCACGCAACACAGCTTTCGCGAGGTGACATTCGTCTCTTTCAACCGCAAGGACGACATGTCGGTCGAATTCGTAGGTCACATCTTTGGCCTCAAACGGGTGGCCCTGCACCAGCTCTTTGTGCCCAGCACCGAAGGCCAGCTGCGCGCTGTCGAGGCGGGCTGGGCGGTGGCAGTGTTGCCCGAGTTGCTGGTGCGCCCGCATATTGACGCTGGGCGTTTGGTGGACCTGGCACCCGGTAGTTTCCTACCCATTGCCCTGTACTGGCACTGCTGGAATCTGGAATCTGCCGTGCTCAACACGTTGACCGACGCCCTCATCGCCGGAGCGGCCGAAGCGCTGGCCTGATAGGCAGTGCACTGCGGTGCGCAGCAAATTTTCAGTGTAAACCCTATGGTTTTTTTGCGACCAAAGTATTTAGTTCTCAACTGAACTGAATACCATTGGAGGATGGAACCCACTGCCCCCAAGCTTTCTTTCAAAGAGCAGATGCACCAGGCGCGCGAGCGTGCCATTCTGCAGACCGCCTGCGACCTGCTGGGCGCCAAGTCTTTCGACGCTATGACCATGGACGACGTGGCCGGCGGAGTAGGTATTGCCAAGGCCAGTCTGTACAAGCATTTCGGCAGCAAGGAAGACCTGTGCTGCGCCGCCATGGTGGAGGTGTTGCACTTGGTGCGCGCCTTCCTTGACACGCTGGACCCTGCCGCCCCGCCCGTGGACAAGCTGCGTGCAGTAGTGCGCTGGTCGTTAGAGCGCTTGCTGGCAAATGAAATGCCGCTGCTACCCAGCCGCAACTCCACCCTGCGCGGTGTGCTTATGGGCAACAAGGAGTATGCCAACGGCGTTATTCTGCTTAGCGACTCCCTGGGTGAATGGATCGTGCAGGCCCAGTCTCTAGGCGTCATCGACCCTGGCCTGCCGCCGCTGGTAGTGCTGTATACGCTGTACGCGCGGGCCTGCGACCCCGTGGTTGGCTTCTTGCAGGAAAGCGGCCTGTACCAGAACGAAGAAATCATCGAACTTGTGCTGCGCACCTGCTTCGACGGGCTGCGCGCGCGCTGAGGGAAGCTTCGTGGGTCCAATAAAAAAACCCGCATGCGCGGGTGTTTTCGATTTGTGACCACTCCGATCAGTGCGGCCTGGTCGCGCTGCTGTGCGTTCAGGCAGGCAGCAACATGCGATCAAGCACGTGGATCACACCATTGCTGGTGAAGACGTCGGTGGCCACGATGCTGCTCACGCGTTGGCGCTGGTCGGTGATGTTCAGCGCTGCATCGATGGTGAAAGTCTCGCCCTCAACCGTGGTGATTGCGGCCCCCACCTGCACGTCGGCCTTGAGTACGCGTGCGGGCAGCACGTGGTAGGTGAGTACTTTGGTCAG
>JBQMQB010000019.1:6532-13567 GCA_052172715.1 Giesbergeria sp.
TCTCGCCAGCAGGGCCGACTTTTGCGATGGGTTTGACCTTCACCCCTTTGCGTTCAATGAACTTGGTCACAGGGGCCAGCACCTTCTCTGCCTCCTCGGCGTAGTACTTGTCGACCACGTCCTTTCCCAACGCCGCACGGGCTCTGGGCGGCAGTGCTGCCTGGACCGTGATGACGCTGTATTCGTGGTTGGTGCCAAGCAGTTCGTCGTGGGCGGCCAAGTAGGCCAGCATCTTCTTGGTGTAGGCGCTGCCGTCGACAGCAAGCAGGATGTTCATTGTGTTTTCTCCATGAAGCGTGGCGGACAGGACACTGGGCGCACCGGCTGTGTCCATCATACGAGCAGGTGGTCACCGTGCACGCTCCGAGCTTCGCTCCCAAAACACAAAAAGAGTCAGGCTTTTGCGACCACTGACATCCGGTTCGCGGCTGTCAATGTCCCAGTAAATACGGTGCGCCTAAACCCGCTCAAACCACATGGACGCACGCTACAGGGTCAAAGTACGCCTGCTCGCCCTTGCGCGCATAGCCCAGCGGGTTGGCCACTACCTGGCAGCGCCATGGGCTGCCGTCCGCCCGCAGCCCTTGGGCGGTGTACTCGATGGGAGTGTGCAAATGGCCGTGCAGCCACAGTTGGGCGTGCGGCAGCAGTGCATCCAGTGCGTTACAGAAGCCGGCGGTCCCGGGAGTGAGTCCGTAGCGTGGGTCGGCGCTGCGAAGGCTGGGGGCAAAGTGCGTTACGGCCACTGTGGCGCCATCGAAAGGGGAGCAGAGGGCGTCGGTGAGCCACTGCTGACACGCCAGCGCCTGGGTCCGCACCTCGGGCGCCAGCAGTGGCGTGTCTGCGCGGGTGCAGCCGGTGGTACGCAGGTAGTAGTTGGCCGCGCGAAAGGCCTTCTCGCGCATGTGCAGTCGCTGCACCTCATCGTCGACGCGCGCGTCGATCGCCAGCGCGTCGAAATCGCTCCACAGCGTAGTGCCGACAAAGCGCACGCCTTGGATGACGGCGGTTTCACGCTCCAGCCACACCAGGCCCAGACGTTCGCAGGTGGCGCGAAGTCGCGCATGGGCAGCGTCGAAATCCTGCGCGTCGTACTCGTGGTTGCCCGGCACAAACACCACTGGCACGGGCCATCCGGCAAACTGGGGCAGCGGGGAAAAGCGCGCCAGTCCAAAGTCGTCGTCCTGTAGCAGTGAACCCGCTTGGTAGGAGCCAATATCGCCCGCCAGCACCAGCACATCGGCCCCCGGCGCCGGCTGGGGTGCGAAGTGGGGGTGCACTTCCAGGTGCAGGTCCGAGAGCAACTGAATCTTCATGCGCAGATTTTCGCGCTGCTCGGCGCTGTGGCTGGTCGGCGGCTATTTGCGCCGGGCGGCCAACGCGTCATCGAGTGCCTGTGCCAGTCCGTGGAACTCGGCATGGCTCAGGGTGCGCATGCGCTCGTGACCGGATTTGGCCAGTACCTTAAAGTGCCACAGCGTGCGTTCTGCAGGGTTGTAAGCGGCAGCGGCCTGGCGGAAGGTGTCCATGTCCACCGGAAAGCTGGCAATTTCTTGGTAGGTGCACTTGCGCTCAAACAGATCGCGCATGTTGCAGGTGGAGCCCTGCTTTTCTACGACGGCCGGGGTGTTCTTTTCGCCCGTGGGTGACGAATAGCGTGCGGCGTTGAGCAAATGCATGCTGAAGTCGATGTACGTGTCGGTGGCGACAACCTCGACCGAAGGCTGAAGTGTCTTGCGGTCGATGCTCACGCGCAGAAACTCCATATTGGGATACTCGCGGCTCTCTGGAGTGTGTGCGTCGGCGGTGTCTAGCGTCAGCACAGCGGCCGCTGGATCGTCTTTGAGCGTGACGTGGCGCTTGTAGAAGTCGCTGGAATTGCGGCCGACCAAAGCGTCCAAAGCGCCTTTGTTCTCCAAAGACTTGAACAGGTAGTCGCCATGCTTCCAGCTGGTGCCCTTTTGCAGCAGGTTGTAGCTCTCTGCCTGTCCGTCGGCAAAGAAGGCGAAGTAGCTCGTCTTGACGGCGGCCGCGCCGACTTCGGTGATCTCGGTGGCGGCCAGAGCCTTACAGACGTTCGCGCGGTCTGAGTTCGGTTTCGCAAGGATGCGCAGGTCGGCGTTGCAAATGCCCTGGGCATTGGTGGTGCAGGACCAGGGCGCTTCCAGCTTCTTTCCACCGAAGAAAGAACCATCGTCCGACTGGCATGCGCCGCGCACTGAGGCGTTTGCAATGGGTTGCTCCTGGGCGTCAAGCAGCAGCAGATGAATGTGGCCGACGTCTGGACCCGCTGCCCAAGTAGAGGACATGAGGGCCAGTGCGCCGGTCGCGCCGAGGGCAAGCGCCAGAAGTTTGTGCATGCGTGGGTTCCAGAAAAGTGGGGCTTGGTGCGCGAGACGGACCGCCTCTGAGCTGCAATGCGCGTGGCGGATGGTAGCGGGCGCCTGTCAGGGCCATTGTCCCAAAACCTACGATCTGCGGGGCTGAATGCGCGAAAGTTAACGACCGGAAGGAGCCTGCTTGGGCAGGTGCTCGGCACTTGCCGCCCGTGCCACCACGCCCCGCAGCCACCGCTGGGCGGCGCCCCCGGCGCGGCGCAGGTGCCACAAGGCATCTACGTGCACCGTGGGCAGCTGCAGTGGCATCGGCCGCCAGACCAGAGAGCGCTCCAGCCCAGTGACCCCAAAAAAATGCAGCGGCAGCACCGTGAGCAGATCAGAGTTGACGACCACGCGCCCGGCAGTGAAAAACTGGTTCACGGTGAGCACAATGCGCCGCTCGCGCCCTATGGCAGCAAGCGCTTCGTCGGTAAAGCCAAACGGTCGCCCCGAAAAGCTCACCAGCAGGTGGCGCGCGGCGCAGTAATCGTCGAGCGTCAAAGGGCCAGCGGCCAGCGGGTGGTCCTTGCGCATCAGACACACATACTGCCCGTCGTACAAGCGTTGGTGGGCATAGCCCACGGCGTCGCCCGTTTGGTTGCGTGCCGTCAGATCGGCCAGCACTGCGGGGAAGTAGCCAATGGCAAGGTCCGCAGCCTCCACGTCGAGCAGTTGGCGCGGGTCGCGCGTGGCCAGCGGCAGCACGCGCACCGACACCCGCGGCGCCTCGCTGGCCAAAATGCGCACCATGTGTGGCAGCAGCGCAGCAGCGGTGGCGTCTGCCATCGCCAGCACAAAACTGTTGTCGGCCTGCAAAGGGTCGAAGTGTTCGGGCGAGAGCGCCCCTTCCAACTGTGCCAGCGCGGCCTGCACCACCGGCCACAGCGCCTGGGCGCGCGGCGTGGGCTCCATACCGCTGCCGCTGCGGTGCAGCAACTCGTCGTCCAAGGTTTCACGCAGGCGGCGCAGCGCGTTGCTCACGGCAGGTTGGGTCAGCGCCAGCTTGCGCGCGGCGCGGGTCAGGCTGCGCTCGGCCATGACCGCATCGAACACGCGCAACAGATTCAGATCAAGACGGCGAAAGGCGTCGGACATGGTCAAGGGAGCAGCTGCTAATCAAATTATTCATACGATGAATGTAGATCATCACAAACATAAAGTTGAATGACAGAAGGGTAAACCCTAATATCACTCCATCGCACCAATTTGTGCATTTGTGATTCAGGAATTTTGTCATGGCCACGCTCGCCTTTTCTCCTCTGATGCCGTCAGTTTCCGTGTCTTCAGCCGTCGCCAAGTCGGCTCCAGGCATAGGCGCTCTGTTCGCCGCTTGGCGCGCTGAACGGCGTCATGCTCGTGAAGACCGCGAACTTTGGGCGCTGGCCCAGATGGACCCGCGCGTCATGACCGACTTGGCCTGTGCCCGCAGCCGCGAAGACTAAGGTTCTGCGAACTGTGAACTGCGGGATGGCTTAGGCGTTTCCGGGTCTTCGTCGACACCGTTTCCACGGCCCATCGTCTGAGTGCGCACTGTCCAACGGGTTGTCTTGTAAGCTGCTCGACCAGCGGGTTTTTCGCACCGATAGATAAAAAGCACTCCCCAGGATGCCGCGCCCAAAGCGCGGCATTTTTGTTGGTGCGTACCGGTGGTGGCGCGCCTTCTCGGTGTGTGCGTTGACGCCGCCCACCGCCCGTAAGGAGTGGTTGAAACAGCGAAATATTTGGGCGCGTACGGAAAATTGATTCCCCATCGATTTAGAATGCGAGTCATTCTCAATCGCATGTCTATTGTAGAAGATGGCGATTGACCAATTTTCCAACTGCAAACAAAGGCTCGCACTATGCTGCTTCGCTCCCTCGCCCTGACCGGCGCCCTCTGTCTCAGTTTGCCCGCACTGGCACTTGAATACCCCATCGGGGCGCCACAGAACGTGTCGGGCATGGAGGTGGGCGCCGTCTACCTCCAGCCAGTGGAGATGGAGCCCGACGGCCACATGCGCAAGGTGGCCGAGTCGGATATTCATTTGGAAGCCGACATCCACGCACTTGACAGCAACGTCAATGGTTACTCCGAAGGCACCTGGATTCCGTTCCTGCTTGTGAAGTACGAGCTGACGAAGCAAGGCTCGGGCGAAGTCATTCGTGGCGACATGATGCCTATGGTGGCAAGCGACGGCCCGCACTACGGCGACAACGTTAAGCTCGCAGGACCTGGCAAGTATCACGTGAAATTCACTGTCTACCCGCCGAGTGCCAAAGAAAACAGCATGGGCATGCACTTCGGCCGCCACACTGACCGTGCGACTGGCGTGCGCCCATGGTTCAAGACCGTGGACTTGGAATGGGACTTCACCTACGCTGGCATCGGCAAGAAGGGTGGGTACTAAGATGCGACGCAGGCTTCCCATGCGCAATGCGCTGGCGCTTGCGGCGGCCTTGTGCGTCGGCGTAATGCCAATTTCCAGCGTTGCTGCAACCGACACCGAAGCGCTGGTGGCGCAAGTAAAGGCGCTGGCCGAGCGCGTTGAACGACTGGAAGCGCAGAACACGCAGTTGCGCACCGCTCTGGAGAGCGACCGCATCAGCGAAAACGAGCCCGAGCTGGCCACGCGCCTCAAGGCGGTCGAAGTGCAGCAGCAGGCGCTGCAAGCGCCGGCCAGCAAGTTGGTCGAGGCCTTGGACGGCATCAGCGTTGAGGGCAGCCTTGTCGGCATGGTGCAGCAGGCGCGGCACAGCGCGCTCGGCGACCCGACCTCGGGCCGTAGCCGTGCCAACTACCGCGGCGATGTGGCTGTCACTTTGCCGGGTGGCGATTTCGGCGCCAACAAGGGCAAGGTGTTTCTGCATGCGCGCTTCGGCCAAGGTGACGGTCTGGCGTTGCGCCCCACTTACACCGGCACAGCCAACAGCACAACCTTTGGCGGCACAGACTCGGACGATACCCAATTCACGGTGGCGCAGGCGTGGTACCAGCTTGATGTTCCGCTTGGTACAGGCGACGCGCACAAGGCGGTCTTCACGCTTGGCAAAATTGACCCGTTTGGTTTCTTCGATCAGAACGCAATCGCCGACGACGAAACACGTGGCTTTGCCAACAATGTCTTCGTGCACAACCCGCTGCTCGACTCAGGTGGCGACATCGGTGCCGACCGCTTCGGTTTCTCGCCGGGCGCTATCGCTGCCTACGAGAACTCCAGCGACAAGTCTATGCCCTGGGGTGCATCACTCGGCGTCTTTGGCTCAGGCAACGGGGCCAATTTCAGTGGCAGCAGCGGCAAGCCCTTCGTCATGGCGCAGGCCTGGGTAACGCCGCGCATCAACCAGTTACCTGGCACCTACCGTGTCTATGCTTGGAACAATGCGCGCGGCACTGACTTCGACGACAGAGAGGCGCGCCACGCGGGTGTGGGTCTCTCGTTTGACCAGCGCGTCACCGACGAGCTGACACTGTTTGCTCGCTACGGCCACCAGACTTCCGGCAATGCGCTGTTTGACGACGCCTTCACCATCGGCGGCGAATTGGACGGTTCGGCTTGGCGGCGAGGTGCGGATGGTGTGGGTTTTGCTCTTGGCATGCTACGTACCAGCGGGCGTTTTGCCTCGGCGTCGGCGGCAGATCCGGCGACCTACGGATACGCTGCGCGAGGATCTGAACGTATTGGCGAGTTGTACTACCGCATCCATCTGAACGACCATGTGGAAGTTACGCCGAGCCTGCAGTACATTTCGCGCCCAGCCGCCGATCCTGGCGCCAAGGGCATCGCGCTGTTGGGCCTGCGCGCCAAGGTGGGGTTTTGATGCGACTGGTAAAGCGCTTTGCGCTCACCGCCGCCGTAGTGTGGGTGGCGAGCGCAGCGCATGCGCAGGAACTGCCCACCTTCAAGTTGGAAATGAAGAATGGGCAGTTCACCCCGACCGAAATCGTGGTGCCAGCCAATACCCGCTTCAAGTTAGAGCTGCACAACACCGGTACGGATGCCGAAGAGTTTGAAAGCTTGGAGCTGAAGAAGGAAAAGGTGCTGGCGCCTGGCGCTACCAGCTTCCTCGTCTTCGCGCCACTCAAGCCCGGGAGCTACCGCTTCTTTGGCGAGTTTCATCCAGACACGGCCCAAGGCCACATTGTTTCTCGCTGAACAGGACTCCCATGCTCAATGCCTTTGTGATCGTCTGGCGTGAAAGCCTTGAAGCCATGCTGGTCATCGGCATTCTCGCGGCCTGGGCCGGAGAGCGCGGCGGCAGCGTTCGCAAGGGGCTGTGGGCCGGTGTGGTCTTCGGGGTCGCACTGGCGCTGGCGTTAGCAGCCGTGCTGCAAGGAACTTTGGGCGTCTTGTCGGACCGAGGGCAGGAGATTTTCCAAGCGCTGTTGATTCTGTTTGCCGCCGTACTGATGGCGCAAATGGTGCTGTGGATGCGCCGCCACGCCCGTGGTCTGCGCCGGGAGATGGAAGGGGCGCTGGACCGTGCAGCCGAACTGCGCGGTGCATGGGGTATTGCGGCTGTGGCTGCCTTGGCGGTGGCGCGTGAGGGCGCGGAAACGGTGATCTTCCTGCAAGGCATTGCTTCGGGTGCGGGCTGGGCTGCACTGCTGCCTTCTGCTCTCGCCGGTTTCTCTGTCGCCGCACTGACTGCATGGGCGGCCGCGCGCGGCTTGCGATTG
>JBQMQB010000019.1:13667-15043 GCA_052172715.1 Giesbergeria sp.
GTCAGCACGGTGCATGTCATGGCGGGCGCGCCGCGCACGCGGCTGGCGCGTCTGGGCGACTGGATGGCACGCAACCGCAGCCACATTGCGCAACTGCAGTGGGCCATCGTGGTGCTGTATTTTGTGCTCGTGGCGGTGCCAGCCTTTCTGCCCATGCCGCCCGAAGACGCGCGCATGTTCACCAGCCTGACGCGCTTTGCTCAGTTTGCGTTCTGGGGCGTATGGTGGCCGTTTGTGATTGCGTCCATGCTGCTGATCGGGCGCTTCTGGTGCGGCGTCATGTGCCCTGAAGGGGCGCTGACTGAATTTGTCGGCCGTCCCGGCAAGGGCCTGCCGATTCCGCGGTGGATGCGCTGGCCCGGCTGGCCGCTCGTCGGATTCTTGGGCACCACGCTGTACGGGCAGCTCATCAGCGTGTACGAGTATCCGGGCCCGGTGCTGGTGATCCTCGGGGGCTCTACCGTGGCAGCCATTGCAGTGGGCATCGTCTACGGCAGGGGCAAGCGCGTGTGGTGCCGCTACCTGTGTCCAGTGACTGGGGTGTTTGCACTGCTGTCGCGGCTCGCGCCGGTGCACTTCAAGGTGGACCGTGCTGCCTGGGATATGCAGCCCACGCACATCGCCGCTGTGGATTGCCCTCCATTGCTCAATGTCCACGCGCTGGCAAGCGCCTCGCAATGCCATTCTTGCGGGCGCTGCAGTGGTCACCGCGACGCCGTAGCTTTGACGGTGCGCTGGCCTGGCAGCGAGATCGTCGCGAGCCAACCCGGCGACGTAGGCCGTTACGAAGCGCTGTTGCTGCTCTACGGCATGCTGGGCTTTGCCCTGGGCGCCTTCTTGTGGACCATGGCGCCGGGATTTGTGCAGGGCAAGCAGTGGCTGGCGACCTGGCTGGTGGACCACGACATTTTCTGGCCGTTGGCCAGCAACGCACCGTGGTGGGTGCTGACGCACTACCCGCAGGTGTCCGATGTGTTCAGCTGGCTCGATGGCGCGGGCATCGTGGCCTGGCTCACCGGCACCGCGCTGCTGGTGGGCGGGTTTGCCCATCTGGCGACGATTTTGGGCGCGCGCATGGTGCGCACCGACTGGAAGGTGCTGGCACTGGCTTTGGTGCCCATGGCCGCCGCCAACCTGTTCCTGGGGCTCTCCATGCTCACGCTCACGCAGCTGCGCACTGAGGGCATCGTCTTTGACTGGCTCCCGCAAGCACGGTTGACGCTGCTGGCAGTGGCCTGGCTGGGCTGTGTGGCCCTTTGCCTCGGGCAACAGCGGCGTGCAGGGGTGCCGGTCTGGCGCGCGACCATCGCCACTGTGCTCGTGGCGGCAGCCGCTGCCGTGCCGGTGATTTTGTGGGTGCGCACGCTGGACTTGCT
>JBQMQB010000019.1:15143-16333 GCA_052172715.1 Giesbergeria sp.
AGCATCCACTTGAGCACGCGCATATTTTCGCCGTAGCCGGGCCAGACGAACTTGCCGTCGGCGTCCTTGCGGAACCAGTTGGTGGTGAAGATGCGCGGCAACGTGGCGCCGGAGGCTTTGAGCGTGGCGCCCATGTCCAGCCAGTGCTGGAAGTAGTCGCTCATGTTGTAGCCGCAGAAGGGCAGCATGGCGAACGGGTCGCGGCGCACCACGCCTTGTGCACCAAAGGCTGCGGCGGTGGTCTCAGAGCCCATGGTGGCGGCCATGTACACGCCGTCTTGCCAGTTGCGCGCCTCGGTCACCAAGGGCACCGTGGTTGAGCGGCGGCCGCCGAAGATGAAGGCGTCGATGGGCACGCCAGCCGGGTCGTCCCAGGCCGGGTCAAGCGCAGGGTTGTTGGTGGCGGCCACGGTGAAGCGCGAATTAGGATGCGCGGCCTTGGCGCCGGTGTCCTTGGCAATCTGCGGCGTCCAGTCGTTGCCCTTCCAGTCGATCAGGTGGTCTGGCAGCGAACCTGTGTCTTTCTCCATGCCTTCCCACCACACGTCGCCGTCGTCGGTCAGCGCGACGTTCGTGAAAATCACGTCGCGGTTCAGTGAGCGCATGCAGTTGGGATTGGTGTGCATGTTGGTGCCCGGTGCCACGCCGAAGTAACCGGCTTCGGGGTTGATGGCATACATCTTGCCATCGACATGGGGCTTGATCCAGGCGATGTCGTCGCCGATCGTCGTCACGCTCCAGCCGGCAAACCCCGCCTCTGGGGGGACCAGCATGGAAAAGTTGGTCTTGCCGCAGGCACTGGGGAAAGCGGCGGCGACGTGGTACTTCTTGCCCTCTGGGTTGGTCACGCCCAGTACCAGCATGTGCTCGGCAAGCCAGCCCTGGTCACGGCCCATGTTGGAAGCGATGCGCAGCGCCAGGCACTTCTTGCCAAGCAAAGCATTGCCGCCGTAGCCAGAGCCATAGCTCCAGATTTCGCGTGTCTCGGGGTAGTGCACGATGTACTTGACCGTGGGGTTGCAGGGCCAGCTGGTCTGGTCCTTCTCGCTAGCCGCCAGCGGGGCGCCCACGGTGTGCATGCAGGGCACGAACTCGCCCTCAGCGCCCAGCACGTCGTACACCGCCTTGCCCATGCGCGTCATCAGGCGCTGGTTCACGGCCACGTAGGCGCTGTCGGTCAGCTCCACGCC
>JBQMQB010000020.1:0-1675 GCA_052172715.1 Giesbergeria sp.
GCTTTGTCTTTGGTGTGTTGAATGTGCAATGCGTCCGAAAGAACTGTGAAAGAGCGCTTCGATCAGTTGCGGCGTTGAAAAACCAAGTCCCATACCCCATGGCCTAGGCGCAGGCCGCGGTTCTCGAATTTGGTGAGGGGTCGATAGTCCGGCTGCGGAGCATAGGTTTGCGCCGTGTTCACCAGCAAGGGCTCCGCCGACAGTACCTCCAGCATCTGCTCCGCGTAATGCTGCCAGTCGGTGGCGCAGTGCAGGTAACCGCCGGGCGCCAAGCGCGAGGCCAGGCGCGCGACCAAGGCCGACTGGATCAGGCGCCGTTTGTGGTGTTTCTTTTTGTGCCAAGGGTCGGGGAAAAAAATGTGCACGCCGGCAAGGCTTGCTGGGGCAATCATGTGCTCCAGCACCTCCACTGCATCGTGCTGCACGATGCGGATATTGGTTTGGCCCTGCTCGGCAATGCGCTTGAGCAGTGCTCCCACGCCAGCCTCGTGCACCTCGCAGCACAGGAAATTGTCTTGCGGCCGGATACCCGCAATATGGGCCGTGGCCTCGCCCATGCCAAAACCGATCTCTAGCACCAGTGGGGCGCTGCGGCCAAACAGGGTGGCGGTGTCGAGTGGGGTCTCGCTAAACGGCACCAGTAGCTGGGGGCCGAGCTGTTCGAACGCCCGCGCCTGCGCTTGCGTGGTACGGCCGGCACGGCGCACAAAGCTCCTGATGGTTCTGGGGTGGGCAATGCCCAGCGGCGCGCCGCTGGTGGCGGTTTCGGTGGTGTTTTCTGTCACAGGGTGCCATTGTAAGTAGCGCGCCAGGCCTCTACCCACTGTGCCAGTGCATCGGCCACCGAACTCGCCGTAGATATGCGAAGGCCTAACACGTTGGCCGCACTCTGCAGGGCTTTGAGCGGATCGCGGGTGTCCAGCGGTGGCGCGCCATGCTGCTTGGAGAGCTTTTCGCCGTCGGGGCCGAGCACCAGGGGCGTGTGCAGGTAGCGGGGCGTGGGCACGTTCAGGGCTGCCTGCAACAGCATTTGGCGCGGCGTATTGTCGGCAAGGTCTTCGCCGCGCACCACATGCGTCACGCCTTGTGCGGCGTCGTCCACCACGACGGCGAGCTGGTAGGCCCACAGGCCATCCGCGCGCTTGAGTACGAAGTCGCCTACGGCTTCGGGTACCTTTTGTGTTTGCGCGCCCAGACGTCTGTCGGTCCAGTGCAATTGTTCGTTTGCTATCGAAAAAGTAGCTGTTAGCGCTTTATTATATTGGGCTAGATGCCATTTAGACCAATATTTTTCACAGGCAAAGCGCCAGGCGCGCGCGGGGCGCCCGTGCAAGCCGTTGCGGCAGGTGCCGGGGTAGGCAAGGGGGTGGTGGCGTGTCGGCCTGTGACCGGTGGCTTCATGCGCTGCCGCAATGTCGGCGCGCGAACAGGCGCAGGGGTAGGCGAGGCCTGTGCTCAGCAGCGCATCGAGGGCGAGCTGGTAGGCAGCGCCATGTTCCGACTGCCATTGCACCGGGGCGTCCGCGTGTAGGCCGAGGAGTGTGAGTTGTTCAAGGATGGTGCGCGCCGCGTCTGCGCTGCAGCGCGGTGCGTCCACGTCTTCGATACGAACCAGCCATTGGCCTCCATGCGCACGCGCATCCAGCCAACTCCCCAGTGCCGCCACCAGCGAGCC
>JBQMQB010000020.1:1775-10932 GCA_052172715.1 Giesbergeria sp.
CACCAGTCGCCGCACATGCCGAGCGATTCGGCGGTGTTCCACACATGGCTGACGCCCAGTGGTGCCAGAGTTTGCGCCTGCTCCCAGCACACGGCGTGTGCATAGGCGGGTTCGGCGCGGATGCCGGTGATTTCTGCAAATGCCTTGAGCAGCTTGCCCTTGACCCGATCGGGGTCGTCGTGCAGGTGCTCGCGCGACCACTCGGGGCTGGCCTGCACCGTCCAGCGCTCGACGCCACTGCGTTTGGGCTTGGACGATTCGCGTGAGAGCCAGGCCACGCGGTGGTGGGTGCTGCGCGCTGCGCTCCACTGCGGGCCGAGTGTGGTCAGGCCTGGGCGCACCGCCTGCGGGTAGGCCAGCATCAGCGTCCAGCAGGGGGCGGTGCGCACGTCGGCCACGGCTGCGGCGAGGCCTGCGTCCAGATGGCTGGCGCGCAGCAGGGCGGCAGCGTGTTCGGCTGGTTGGGCCAGCAGTACAGCGTCAAAGCCGGCAAAAACTTGTGCCCCGCCGTCCGCTGACTCGGTGCGTACCTGCCAGCCGCGTGCTTGCAGGCTGTCGTGCTCGATGCCCACCACGCGCTGTCCCACATGCACGCAACCCGCCTCTGTGAGGGGCTGCGCCCAGGCTGTCACCAGGCTCTCCATTCCAGGGCAAGCCACCCAATGCGGCTCGGAGGTGGGCAAGCTGGCGGCTGCCACGCGCCCGGCCGCATCAAGCACCCGCACGGCGTTGGCGCTCCAGGGTCGGCACAGACCAGGCACTGTTGCCAGGGTCTGTTCAAAGCGTGCATCGCGCACGGTGAAGTATTGCGCTCCGGCGTCGAAACTGCCAAAGGGCGTCTCTAGGGTGGCCATGCGCCCGCCGCAACGGGGTGTTTTTTCAAACAGGGCAACTTCGTGGCCCGCCTGCACCAGGGTGCGGGCGCACGCCACGCCTGCCACGCCGGCACCCACGATGGCAAAACGTCGCGAAGCGCCTACGCGGGCTCCAGCGGTCGGAGCAGGCTTCTTGCGGACTGTGGAAGTAGGGCGGGTGCGCATGCGGTTCTTTCGGGGACTTGAAGGGGTGCAGCCACTCTAACCTAGCGCAGGCCCCTCGATTGCTGGTTTGCGTGATGGTTTTTACTGCGATGGGCCGAGCACCAGGCAATGTTTGCAGCGCAGTCTTCAGGATGCGCGGTGCAGCAGGGTTTCTTCTACTTTGCCCGCAAGCTGAGACACCGCAAGCGCCGCAGGGCACCCAGGCGTCTGCAGCATCAGCAACTGGCGCCGCATGACGGACTCGCGCACTGTCGGGTCGGACGGAATGTCGCCCATGTGCATGAGCCGCACCGGACGGCCTGACTCCGTGACGACAAAGCGGTCCAGCACCTGCTGCAACTGGCTGGCGATGGCCCGCCCATCGCCAGGGCGGGCGGCCTGGTTGACGATGAAGCGCACATGTTGGCGCTTTTGCTGCAGTGCCAGCACCTTGATGGCGGCGTAGGCGTCGGTGAGCGAGGTGGGCTCAGGCGTGGCGACGATGATGACCTCGGATGCCAGTGAGACCGAAAACAGCACCACATCGGAAATACCGGCGCCGGTGTCGAGCAAGATCACGTCAAAGCGCGGCGCGAGTGTCTGAATCACGCTCAGAAACTGGCTGCGCACGTCGGGTGTCAGGCGCGAATACTCCACCATGCCAGAGCCCGCGAGGACCACCGAAAATCCGCCGGGTGCGGCGATTACGGCGTCGTCCAGACTCGATTTTCCGGTGAACACATCGTGCAGCGTGATCTTGGGGTGCAGGTTCAGCACCACATCGAGGTTGGCCAGACCCAGATCGGCGTCCAGCACGAGCACACGCTGGCCTCGGCGTGTCAGCGCCGCTGCCAGATTGGCGGAAACAAAGGTCTTGCCCACGCCACCTTTGCCGCTGGTAATGGCAATGATGCGTGCGCCTGCCGGGCTGCTCGGCGTTGCCGCCGAGCCAGGGGAGGTAGGAAGGGTGGGGGAAGGTGACTGCGCGTCGCTCATCGGTACGCTTTCAGTAGGCGCTGTCGTTGGAATTCAAGGGGCTTAGAGTGTCCCACGCCGATTGGGAGTAGGTGGTGCCAAATAGCAGGCTTTTTTCTTCTGCGCTGACGGTGCTGTCGGGTTGCTGCTCAAGGCAGACGCGGTTGCGACCTTTGGTTTTGGCAAGGTACAGCTGCTCGTCTGCCCGGATTGTCCACAGGCTGGTGGTGGAGCGAATCCATTGCAACGCAAAAGCGCAGCCGATGCTGAGCGTGATGTGCACATCGGTGTGGGGCGCCACCTTGATGGGCGTGCTTTCTACGACGCGGCGGATGCGTTCGGCCACGGCGTAACCAAAAGCGGTTTGGCAGGCCGGCATGACGATGGCGAATTCTTCGCCCCCGTACCGGGCCAGCGTGTCCATGGGGCGCACACAACCGGCCAGAGCGGTGGCGACCGTCTGCAGCACTACGTCGCCTGCCACATGGCCGTAGGTGTCGTTGATGCGTTTGAAGTGGTCGATGTCGAGCATCATCAGCAGCGCGGCTTCGCCTGAGCGCGCCACGCGATCGAGCTCTCGCTCCAGTGCAGTGTGAAAGTGCCGACGATTGGCCAATCCAGTGAGCGGGTCTCGCGAGGAGAGTTCGCACAGGGAATCGATGAGCGACTGCAGGTAGCCCGTGGGGTCGGTAGGGTCCTGGTGCAGCCCTTGGGTCTGGTCGTTTGCCTTCTTGATCAACGCCAACGCAGTATCCAGGCGCAACGTGCGCATGTCGATAAAGGGTTGGGGTGCAGGATCGGGCACGAGAAAATGGTGAGGGTTGCGCGTGAGTGTAACGCGGGAGCACCGTTTAATTGCGCGTTTCTGCCGTGCAGGCCTGTGCTTGCTGCAGGGCGTCGATGGCCTGTTGTTCGGTTCGGTACATGTATACGTTCGGGCTGGGCAAAGCACCGGCCCGCTCCAGCGTGCGCTCCACGGGCAACTTCAGGCCGCTGAGGTGCAGGCGCGCTCCATGCTCACGCACCAGCGCGGCCAGGCGCACAAAGGTCTCTACCCCGGTGACGTCGATGCGGTTGATGGGCTGGGCAAAGAGGCAGACATCGCTCACCGGCTCTGCGCCCGGTCTTTGCAGGCGTGCCGCTAGGTTCTGCTCGAGTGCGCGCGCCGAGGCGAAATCGAGCTCGGCGTCCATACGCACACCGAGCACCTGTGGCGCCAGCTCGTTCAGCTGCCACAGATGCCGGTCCCGCAGGCTGCCATCGGGGTGCGCGCCCACCTCGATGATGCGCGGGTGCAGGTGCTGGTACAGGAAATGGGTGAGGTTCATCAGCACACCGGCCAGCACGCCCCAATAGAGCTGCGGGGCGGTGGCAAGGGTCAGCGCAAAGGTGGCGATGGCGATCACTGCTTCGACACGTGAGATGCGCCACAACGGCCGCACCAAGCTTGGCTGGATCAGGTTGACGATGGCTGCCACCACCACTGCAGCCAATACCGATTGGGGTACATGGAACAGAGCTGGCGTGAACCACAGCAGCACGACCAGCACCAGTGCAGTGGCAAACAGGGAGGCCCAGCCCGTGCGCGCGCCCGCATACAGATTGATGGCCGAGCGCGAGAAGGAGGCGCTGGTGGCGAACGACCCGCTCAACCCGGCGCTGATCTTGGCCATGCCGTGGGCGATCAAGTCCTGGTTCTCGTTCCAGCGTGTGCCGCCCTTTTGGTGGTCGACTTTGGCGCTGGAGGCGGTTTCCAGAAAACTCACCAAGGTGATCACCAGCACCGGCATGACGAGCTGGCCAAATTGGCCCCATTCGAGTGCACCAGGCCAATATAAATGCGGCAAGCCTGCGGGCACCGTGCCCACCACGGCGCCTCCGTGTGCGGCATACCCGATGGCTGCGCTCAGCGCCGCAGCGCCACCCATGATCGCCACCACTGCGGGGAAACGCGGCCAGTGTTTCTTGCATACGATGAGCAGCAGCAGGCTGCCCAGACCAAACCCTGCGCCCACGCCATCCATCGCGGTGAATGAAGGCGTTTTGATCCATTCGAACAGACCACCGTGCAGGCCGAGCAGCACCGGCAGTTGCGAGAGCAGGATGAGAATCGCGGCCGCCTGCGTGAAACCGCTGAGCACTGGCGATGTCACGACCTGCATCACCCAGCCAAAGCGTGCCACGCCCATCACCAGTTGCAGAGCCCCCGAGAGCATGGCGATCCACGCTGCGAGCGCCACCCATTGCGCGCTGCCGGGCTGAGCCAGCCCCGTCAACGACGCGCCTATGAGCAGGCTGGTGAGTGCGGTCGGGCCAACGCCCAGACGTGTGGAAGAGCTCCACAGCACGGCCACCAGCGCTGGCACCAGCGACGCGTAAATACCGGTTACGAGCGGCATTCCCGCCAGCGCGGCGTAGGCCACGCCTTGGGGAACCAGCATCAAGCCGACGGTCAAGCCAGCCGACAGCTCCCCAAGCAGCAGGTCGCGCGTAGGCCGCGGCCACCCAAGAAAGGGAAACCACTGGATGATTCGGGCGCTCGGCATGGTGCCATTGTCGCGCGGCCCCGGCTTCGTCCTACACCGTCTTGGGCCACGGCTGACGCGGGGTCACCCAGGCGGCGCCTACAGTGCGTGGCATCTCTCTGCACACAGGAACCACCATGCACACGAACCAATCACGTATGACCCGCATTTCCACCTTGCTTGCCGTAACGGCGATGGCGCTTGGCCTTGCTGCTTGTGACAAGGCCAAGGAGCCACCGACCGTGGGCCAGCGGCTCGATTCGGCTGTTCAAAATGCGGACCAAGCGGCAGCGGACGCTAAAGTAAAGGCGCAGCAGGCGCTTCAAACGACTGAGCAGAAGCTCGAACAGGGTGCCAACAAGGTCGAGAGCGAGGCGAACAAAGCGGGCGATGCCATGAAGAATGCGGCGAACTCGGCCGTTGCTGTGGCGGACGACGCATCAATTACCGCCAAAATTTCAACCGAACTCGCCAAAGACTCTGAACTCAGTGCCATCAAGATCGACGTCGACACGCAGGCTGGCGCCGTGCGCTTGAGCGGCCCCGCACCCAGCCAGGCAGCCAAGGACCGCGCCAGCACCTTGGCCAAGGCCGTGGAAGGCGTCAAGTCGGTGGACAACGAGCTGGTGGTAGGCAAGAGCTGAGCCACGCCCAGCGTGGCTCAGGGTGCGCGCTACCATGCGCGCATGAATTCCCACGACAACGCCCTCGATACGCGGTTGGTGCACCACGCTTACCTGCCGCCTACTGGTTTTGTAGCGCCGCAGCCTGCGGTGCACAAGGCCTCCACCGTCATCTTTCCGAACGTTGCCGCGATGCGCGCGCGCGAATGGAAAGACAAAAGTGGCTACACCTACGGGCTGCACGGCACACCCACCACCTTCATTCTTGAAGAACGCCTGTGCGAACTCGAAGGCGGCTTGCAGTGCCTGCTGGTGCCCAGTGGACTGGCTGCGATTGGTGCCGTGTCGCTGGCGCTGCTGCGCTCGGGTGATGAAGTGCTGTTGCCGGACAACGCCTATGGGCCCAACCGCGCGCTGACAGAATCGCTGCTCGCACAGTACGGCGTGCGACATAAGGTGTACGACGCCATGGACCTTTCCGATCTGGCGCAGCGCATCGGTCCTTCTACACGCCTTGTGTGGCTCGAAGCGCCGGGGTCGGTGAGCCTGGAGTTCCCTGATCTGCCAGGCATGGTGCGCCTGTGCCGCGAACGCGGCGTGACGACGGCGCTGGACAACACCTGGGGCGCAGGCCTGGCTTTTGCGCCGTTCGATTTGCTGGGTGATGGCAGTGGCAGCCTGGCGGTGGATGTCAGCGCCCATGCACTCACCAAGTACCCCAGTGGCGGTGGCGACGTGCTCATGGGCAGCGTGACCACGCGCGACCCGGCTTTGCACCTCAAGCTCAAGCTGGCGCATATGCACCTGGGCTTAGGGGTAGGCGCGAACGACGCCGAGGCAGTGCTACGCGCCCTGCCCAGCATTGGCCTGCGCTACCGCGCACACGACCACGCTGCGCGGGTGCTGGCGCATTGGCTGTCTGCGCAGCCAGGCATCGCGCAAGTGCTGCACCCAGCTCTTGAAGGTTCGCCCGGGCATGCGTACTGGAAGAGTTTGTGCGGCGCCGCAAATGCTGGCGAGGGTGCAGCCGCTGGTATTTTCAGCGTGGTCATCGAGGCGCGGTACGACCAGGCCAGGGTCGATGCGTTCTGTGATGCCCTTCAACTGTTCAAGCTCGGCTACAGCTGGGGCGGCCCCATGAGCCTCGTCGTGCCCTACGACATCGCCAGCATGCGCAAGGGGCGTGCCTCGCAGCTCGCTGCTGGGACGGTGGTGCGGTTTTCGGTCGGTCTGGAAGCGGTGGACGACTTGCGCGCCGATCTGGCACAGGCGCTGCAGGTGCTAAACCAATAGCCTGTCTTTCGGGGTGGCGACCTCAGACCATATTTCCATACTCTAAATATGGTCTTGTTATAGGGGTGTGATGTCCCTACTGGATTTATGGCTTTATGGGTCCAAGCCATTTCGCTTGCACAGCCGGAAATCTACTGCCCCATGCAACCTGTTCCTGAGCCACCAGCGGCGTCTGACGACGCGCCGCCCGCCGTCGTTCTCAATGCCTTGCATTTTGCCGACCCATTGCGCTGGCTGCGCGCGGCGTGGCGGGATCTGTGGGCCACGCCCGGGGTGGCGGCGTTCTACGGTATCTGCTTTTGGCTTATGGCGGCGTCGCTCGGCTGGGTCTTTCGTACTCGGCCCGAATATGTCATGTCGCTTGCCAGCGGCTGTCTGCTGCTGGGGCCGTTCCTGGCCATGGGCTTGTACGACACGAGCCGCCGCCGTGAGGCGGGCCTCGTGCCGGGGCTCGCGCATTCGCTGACCTGCTGGGACCGGCATCTGGGCAGCATGGGCATGCTGGTGCTGGTGCTCATAGTGCTTGAACTTCTTTGGGGGCGCGCATCACTGGTGGTGTTTGCCGTGTTCTTCAACACCGGCATGCCATCGACCACGGGCGTGTTTCAAGCCATCTTCAACCCGCAGAACTGGGCCTTCGTCGCCGTGTACGCCGTGGTGGGTGGTGCGTTTGCGGCTCTGGTGTTTGCCACCAGCGTGGTGTCGATCCCGATGATTCTGGACCGGGATACGGATGCGCTCACCGCCTCGATCACCAGTATTCGCGTGGTGGTTGAGAACCCAGGCGTGATGCTGTGGTGGGGTTTTCTGATCACCACGTTGGTGGTGGTCTCCCTGATGCTGTGGGGCGCAGGCCTGCTGCTGGTGGGGCCGCTGCTCGGTCATGCCAGCTGGCATGCCTACCGCGCTGCCGTGGTACGGCTTCCTGTCGCCGCGTGAAAGTAGGGGCATGTAGACGGCCTGTTACAGTGGCCGTTCATTTAAGAGGCACACACATTGGCTACACCCAACTACGGATACGAGAAGCGTCAGCGCGAACTTGCAAAAAAGAAGAAAAAGGAAGACAAGCTGCGCGCCAAGGCTGCGCCGGCACGGTACGGCAGCGGAGATGACACTCCAGGCCACGATACCCCCGCTCCGACTGAAAACCAGAATCCGGTTTCCTAGCGCAGCAGCGGCTCCAGCGTCGGCCACACGTTCTCCAGCATGCGCGGATGTGCTGTGGCACGCGGGTGAATGCGGTCGGCCTGAAACAGGTCTGCCGCATCGGGCTCGTCGGCAATGCCTTTGAGCAAAAATGGCACGAGCGCCGTCTGCTGCTCGCGTGAAATTTCCACGAACACTTCGGCGAACTTGCGCGCATAGCTCTGGCCATAGTTCGGCGGGACCTGCATGCCCAATAGCAGCACGCGCGCTCCGCTGGCTTTGGCGGCCTGCACCATATGCCGCAGGTTGTCGGCACTGCTCTGTAAGGGCAGGCCACGCAAGGCGTCGTTTCCCCCCAGCTCAATGACCACGACAGCAGGTTTGTGCAGGCGCAGCAGGCTCGCGATGCGTGAACGCCCGCCAGCCGTGGTGTCGCCGCTGATGCTGGCGTTGACTACCTGCCAGGGAGTTTTCTGCTGGGCCAGGCGCTCTTCCAGCAGAGCCACCCAGCCGCTCCCGCGTGCAATACCGTATTCAGCGCTGAGTGAATCGCCTACCACCAGCACGGTGCGTGCCTGCATGTTGGCTGCGGCAACGGCTGCGCGCGGCGCAAGCCAAAGCCCCGCTGCGGCGCTTGCCAGCGCGCCCAAGATAAAGTGACGCCGATGCGTAGTGCCAATCAAAACCCGGTGCCTTTCATGTCTGAACCCTCCGCGCTCTCCGATCCCATTATTGCCGTGGAGCACGTTTGCAAGTCGGTGACCGATTCCACCGGCACGCTGCATATCCTGCGCGACATCAATTTCACCGTGGCGCCGCGTGCCACCGTAGCCATCGTGGGGGCTTCGGGTTCGGGCAAGAGCACGCTGTTGTCCCTCATCGCGGGACTCGACACGCCCACCAGCGGCACGGTGCGCCTGGCGGGGCAGGATTTGTTTGCCCTGGACGAAGACGAGCGGGCCGCGCTTCGCGCCCGGCAAGTCGGTTTCGTATTCCAGAGTTTCCAGCTCATGGCCAACCTGACAGCGCTGGAAAATGTCATGCTCCCGCTGGAGCTCGCCAATCGGCGCGACGCCCGCAGTGCGGCTAAGGAGATGCTGGAACATGTCGGTCTGGCACAGCGCTTGGGTCACTACCCCAAGGTGCTCTCTGGTGGCGAGCAGCAGCGTGTGGCGCTGGCACGTGCCTTTGTGGTGCAGCCCTCGGTGCTGCTGGCCGACGAGCCCACCGGCAGCCTGGATTTCGCTACCGGCGAAACCATCATGGAACTCATGTTCCGCCTGAACCGCGAGCAGGGCACGACGCTGGTGCTGGTGACGCACGACCGCGGGATTGCCGAGCGCTGCGAGACCAGCATCACCATTGAAGCTGGGGCTGTAGCAAAGAGTTGAAGTGTTTTTTGGTTCTTTCGCTTATGTATAAAGCGCTAACAGCTATTGAAAATATAGCGTTCTCAGCGCCCGGATAATCTGTGCATGTCCAGCCCCAAAGTTCTCTTCGGCTTTCACGCCGTCGGCGTGCGCCTCAAGACCGCGCCGCAATCCATCGTCGAAATCTATTACGAGGCCACGCGGCG
>JBQMQB010000020.1:11032-15934 GCA_052172715.1 Giesbergeria sp.
GCCGATTTGAAGGGCCCCGTGGCGCTGGTGCTTGGCGCCGAAGGCGATGGCATGCGCCAACTCACGCGCAAGACCTGCGACGAACTGGTCAGCATTCCCATGAAGGGTGCGGTGGAGAGCCTGAACGTGTCGGTGGCCAGCGGCGTGTGTCTGTACGAGGCGCTGCGCCAGCGCTCTTGAGGTATTTGGGGTTTCGCTGGGCCACCTGCGCTGCGCCTGCTTTTTCCTATGCGGTGACTGCGCCTGCGCTGCTTTGCCGCAGCCTTGGCACACCCGCCTCCATTCTTTTGACTGCCACCCATGAAAACTCCCATCCGTCTTTTTTTTCGAGGTGTCCGAACCGTTCTTGGTCCGGTGATGCTGCTCAAGGAGTCGTTGACCCGTCCAAAGGGCCTTGTGCGATCGCCTGAGCAGCAGCAGGCTGTCGATGTGGCGTGCCGCGATCTCGCGCTGTACCAGTACCGAACTTGCCCGTTCTGCATCAAGGTGCGCCAGGAAACGCGGCGCTTGGCTCTCAACATGTCTTTTGTGGATGCACAGTACCCAGGCCCTGCGCGCAGTGAGCTGACTGCAGGCGGAGGACAGGCCAAAGTTCCCTGCCTTCGCATTGCCAATACCGATGGAACGCACCGTTGGCTCTACGATTCGACGCAGATCATCAGCTACCTGCGGGAGCGGTTTCAAACTGCTTAACGCGTCGCTGCGCGAACGTTGAAAAGGCCCAGAGCGTTGGGGCAGAGCGTCGGCGATGTCTTGGCGCCTCTTTGTGGTGGGCCAGCGAAAGAAGTGTGGCACGGCCTTAATGGCGCCGCACGATTTGTGTGGGCAGGGTTTTAGCGTTGGCCCAAATGCGCCTGCAGCAGCGCGCGCAGGCGAAGCGGGCGCACGGGCTTGCGTAGCACGGTCACGTGTTGCCCCGCAGCGGGCAGCATTTGCGTGTCTTCGCCGGTGATCAGCAGGCCCAGGCGCAGGTCGGGCAGGCGGGCGCGTGCCTCTTGCAATATGGCCAGGCCGTCGCGCTCACCAGGCAGGCGCCAATCGCTCAGAACGACGTCAAAGTGGGTGTCTGCCAGCTTGGCACTTGCTTCTTCCGCGGTGCGCACGGCGTCTGCGTGCAAGCCCCATTTCACGAGCAGTTGCAGCAAGGCGTCTCGCACGGCGGCGTTGTCTTCCACGAGCAACACGCGGCCAGACAAGATCGCCTGTGCAGGGGGGCGGGGAGCGCGGGCCATTTCAAGCGGCGCAGGGCTGGCGCGGGGCATTTCCAATGCAAAGCAGGTCCCGCGCCCCACCCTGGAGTGAAGCCGCAGCGGGTGCTCCAGCAAGGCCGCGATACGCTGTACCGTGGCGAGGCCGAGGCCGGTTCCCCGGCCAGGATCGCGCTCCGGATTGCCCAGTTGCACGAACTCCTCAAAAATCGTTTCGTGGGCATGTGCCGGGATGCCAATGCCGGTGTCGAACACACACACACGCACACCACCCGCTGCAGGGCGCGCCGCCAGCAATACGCCGCCTTGCGTGGTGTAGCGCACGGCATTGGACAGCAAGTTGGACAACACGCGTTCTAGCAGCGTCGGGTCACTCAGCACCCATGCTGTAGTTGGGTGCACCCTCAAGTTAAGGCCCTTTTGCCGTGCGCTGGCCTCGTACATTCCGGCCAGCCTGACGAGGAGCGGCTGCAGCGCGAACGCTTGGAGTCTGGGCGTAATCTGACCACTGTCTAGGCGCGACAAATCCATCACGACGTCGAGCAGGTGATCGAGCGAACTCATGCAGGAATTGAGCCTTGCCAGGGTCGCTGGGTCGCTTCGCCCGCCTTCGAGCACGCTGAGGTACAGGCCCATGGCTTGCAAAGGCTGGCGAAGATCGTGGCTGGCCGCAGCGAAAAAACGCGATTTCGCGCTGTTGGCGGCTTCCGCCTGGGCGCGCCGCTCATCAAGTTCGCGCATCAGGCTCTCGTTGCGCAATCGCGTCACCATGTCGTCATGGAGTGTGCGCGCAAAGCGCAGCCCAGCCATAGCCAGCGTAATCCACAGCAGACTGGTGAAGACCCCAGCGAAAACTAAGTGGCTTCCGCCGAACAGCAGCAACTCCATACTGAGGCCAAGCAAGATGGGGGTGAAAGAAGCCCACATTGCCGGTGGCCAGCAGCAAAATTGCGCCATTGAGCTTGCTGAAACAATGGTGGCCAGGGCGAGGATCATGAAAATCAGCGTGCTGTTGTTGGTCAGTACGATCGGGTAGCCCCACGAGGCCACCACGCATGCCGACAGCCCAGTGCGCCAGGTGAATCCGCGCAGCCAGGGGCGCGGGTCGGTGTCCTTTTCAAGCCAGTGCTGGTGGGCGCGCCGTATGAAGAAGAAACGGTCTACGCTGATGGCGTAGAGCACAAGGGCAGGGGCTACGGCGAGTGTCAGGCCAATGTGCGGCGCAGACAGCCAAGCGATGAGGGCGGGGCCAATCATGGCCGTGAGGAGCGAAGTCCGCATTCCGGCAATGAGCAGGCCGAGTGCGCGCAGTTCGAGCTGCTGGCGCTGACGGCCCTCCACCGGCGCAAACATGCTGTCGGCCGTCAGCATGAGCCGCTGGCCCCCGGACCAACCGACAGCCTTCGGCCCGACAGGGACTTCAACTGTCATGGGACTGGAATGCGGTGCTGGCCATCATGACGGCCTGTAGACGGTTCGAAGCACCCATCTTCTCGAAGATGGCATCCAGGTGGTTTTTGACAGTGGCTGGCGATATGCCAAGGCTCTGTGCAATTACCTTGTTGGTAGCGCCCGTTGCGAGCATTTGCAGCACTGCCGCCTGCCGCGCGGTCAGGCCAAAGAGGTCGGCGCTGGTGTCCGATGCGGCAAGGGCGTCATCGGCCATGCAGAACACTGTTTCACCTGTGGCGAGCGTGCACAGCGAGGCAATCAGCGCATCGATTTCCAATGATTTCGGTAGGTAGGCCACCAGCCCTGCATCGCGCACGCGAAGGGGCAGGCTGGGGTCGTCGAGCCCTGACATCAAACCGAAGCTGACATTGCAATGCTGTGTGCGCAGTCGCAGCGCCGAGCGCAAGCCATCAGCGCCTTGTAGCCGGTAGTCGAGCAGCACCAGATCGAAGAGCTGCGACTCATCGGCCAGAAGTGCATCGGCCTCTTCAACCGTAGAGACGGCATGCACTCTCAGACCCGGAGCACGGGTTTGCAATGCCATGGCCAAGCCATCCCGGAAGAGCGGGTGGTCGTCAACCAACAGCAGACCGAAACCATCAAGCGAAGTCATGGGGATATTTTGTAAAGAGCCCGTTGCAGCATAGCGCAGGGCATCGCCGCATCCCATAGGCCGCTCGTCCCATGTTTATGGAGAGCTGTTGCAGAAGCGGAAACATCCCGGCGCGGTGTGATGTATTGCACGCGGTTAGCCCGAATGGCCTATGGATTGGCGTTCGGGTGGGCGTGAAACTTGGGTTCAATCCGCGGATGTGTCTTGCATCCCGAAAACGATCGAGGAGTTACCTATGCCATCAAATCCGCAATTTTCATCGCCATCAGCGCACCGCAGACAACGGCGGACGGCGGGAGCGGCCATGCTGCTCGCGCTGTCGTGCTGTGTGTCAGTAGGCAATGTGATGGCAGCGGGGGCTGCCCCCGAAGCAGCGCTGCTGGTGCTCAGTGCGACAGGCAAGCAAGGCACTTTTCTTGGCAAACCCTCTTGCTGGGTCAGCTTCGTCGTCCACAACAATAGCGGCCAAGAGGTCACGCTGTTTTCTACGGACCTGATGGCGGTGGAAGCCGGAACGGGCAAAAAGCTGAACACCGTCAGCATGCCTGGGATTGGCATTATTGGGAATGTGCTGGCAACCGGCGCCACAAGCAAGCCCTGGCCGTTGAATGTGGAAAACGCCACCTGCGACAAGGTAGTTGTGCGTTTTAGCAAGCTATTGTGCGTCGCAGGCGGTCGTCCTTGCGCGCCCATTGGCGTCGAGCAAAAGGGCGTGGTTTCCATCGAGGCGCCAACGCAATGAAAAAGACACCTCCCACGGTCCGCCCGGTAGCTGTGAAAGACTTCACAGCATGGGGTCGCCTAAAGCCCTTGCACACACTTTTTGCGATGGTGCTTGTGTTCGCTGTGCCATTTGCGTGGGGGTTCGAAAACACCGACACCATGCAGAGGCCTGGTAAGGAGTCTGCGCGTTTGCATGCGAAGCCCGGTGAGTGGCAGGGCAGCTGGCGCGTCACACGCGAGCACCCGCAAATCCGCACGCGCGGCGGCGCACTCGCCTTGCAGCTGGACATTGATCACGACAGCAACTCGGCGACTCCGCGCGTGCAATGGGCGGCCGACCGCGCACTGTGCGAGCAGCCAGAGGCACCGCCGTGTGAATGGATCGGCGAACGCGGGATTGCAGCTTCTGCGCGCGTGGTTGCTGGGCATTTGCTGGTAGTCATTGCTGTTTCGGCGGACGAGTCTGACCCCTTTGTCGTCTGGCTGGAGCAGCCCCAACAGGGACGCTCTAAGCGCGGCAGCCTGGTCAGTGCACGAGGCGACCTCGCGTATTCCCTGTACGCCGAGCGGGAATGACACCGAGCGATATTTTAAAAAAGGAATTGTGATGCTGGCTATTAACTACGTGCAGGCCATGGCGTTGGCGGTTTTACTGATGCCGATGGCGGGTGCGCAAGCCTCTTCGGGCGCCTCATTGGACCAGCTGGCCTGCGCGGCGGGGGTCTATTGCAACGCTGCTGTGACGCCGACAGACGCTCAGATTGTGCTGAACTTGACGGAGCAGCAGGCGCAAGCACAGTTCATTGAGGCGAGCCAGGACTGGCCGGATTCTTCTTGGCGCTGCGCCGCAGGCGGGCGCACCTGCGGTGCGTTGACCCAGACCGATACCCAGATCCTCATTGGTCT
>JBQMQB010000021.1:0-10914 GCA_052172715.1 Giesbergeria sp.
CTTTCCCCCTGGCGTAATCGCGGAAGGAACCCTCATGTGGCATGAGGGTTCACAACAATGGATCATCGGAGAGACACCCGAAGACGCGCAGCGACCAGACGTTGGCGGCTGTAGCGATGGGCCAGAGGTCGTTGACCTGAACAATCACGTGTACTGGACTTGCTAGAACCTTGACGGGGTGCCCATAAACAAAGCACGCACCGTGCGCACCACTTGCTTCTCAGCGACAGCCTGCTTCTTTTATTGGCGGCGTGGTCTGCGCTCTGGGTGATTTCTTCTTACAGCATGGCATTCAGCGAATGCGCTGATTCGTACGCTCTTTTGGCAGAAAACCCGAGGAGTCGTCAGCCTTCAATCGCTGGCTTAATTTGCCTGAGCAGTATGGTTTTGGCGACTGGTTTCGCAATCTTTGGTGCGCGATACCGCAAGTGAGCGGCTGCCTGTCCGCTCTGCCATCGCGATGGTCCTTATTCAAGCGCGAATCACCAGCACCCACTCGAGCGCGCTCAGCTCCCCGCCACCTTCATGCGGTTCACCAGCACCGAGCCCACCGTCTTGGCACCCATGTTGTAGGTGTCGGCGCCCACGGCCTGGATGCCCTTGAACATATCGCGCATGTTGCCGGCAATGGTGATTTCATGCACCGGGAAGGCGATCTCGCCGTTTTCCACCCAGAAGCCGCTGGCGCCGCGTGAGTAGTCGCCCGTCACGTAGTTCACGCCCTGGCCCATGAGCTCGATCACAAAGAGGCCCGTGCCGAGTTTGTGCAGCATGGCCGTCAGGTCGTCGCCCTTCTTCGTGCGGCGCGAACTCATCACCAGGTTGTGCGAGCCGCCGGCGTTGCCGGTAGTGACCATGCCCAGCTTGCGCGCCGAATAGCTGCTGAGGAAATAACCCTGCACGCACCCCGCATCCACCACCTGGCGGGGCTGCACGCGCACGCCCTCTTCGTCAAATGGCGAGCTGCCTTTGCCGCGCACCACAAACGGGTCTTCAAGCACGTCGATGTGCTTGGGAAACACCTGTTTGCCCAAAGAATCCAACAAAAAACTGCTCTTGCGGTACAGCGCGCCGCCACTTACTGCCTGCACAAAGGTGCCCAGCAACCCGGCCGCCAGAGACGATTCAAACAGCACCGGGCACTCGGTGGTCGGGAGCTTGCGGCTGCCCAGGCGCGAGAGTGCGCGCTCGGCGGCATAGCGGCCCACTGCGGCAGGCGCGGCCAACTCGCGCGCATCGCGCATGGAGCTGTACCAGGCGTCGCGTTGCATGTCGCCGCGCTTGCCGGGGCTTTTGGCAATCGGCGCCACCGACAGGCTGTGGCGCGAGGTGGCATAACCACCGCGAAACCCGCGCGTGTGCGCGGTAAAGAAATGGCTTTGCTGGGCCGAGACACCCGCGCCCTCGCTGTTGGTGATGCGGCGGCTGGAGGCAAAGGCTGCGGCCTCGCATTCGAGGGCAATTTGCGCAGCCTCTTCGCTCGTAATCGCCCAGGGATGGAACAGCTCCAGATCGGTGCGTTGCGCCTCGAGGGGAGCGATATCGCCCTCAGCCGGCAGACCGGCCATGGGGTCGGCAGCGGTGAAGCGGGCGATGTCGTAGGCCGCCTGCACCGTCTGCTCGATGGCGGCGCGCGAGAAATCCGACGTGCTGGCATTGCCGCGCCGCTGACCGAGGTACACCGTCACGCCCAGCGACTTGTCGCGGTTGCGCTCCACGGTTTCCAGGTCGCCTTTGCGCACACCTACAGAGAGACCACAGCCCTCAGAGGCTTCGGCGGCGGCATCGCTCGCACCGAGTTTTTTGGCGTGTCGCAACGCCTGGTCCACAAGTTCCTCGAAGAAAGGGCGGGAATAGCTGAAGCCGGTGTCGGCGCGGGAGTCGGTTGGGTTCATGGCGGGGGCTATGATACTTGCGGCTTCTCCATCAGGAGAGCGCCCCGGACGGCCGGTGCTGCCCCAACCCCCAATTTTCAGATGTCACGCAAACTCAAAAAAGGCTACTACGTGCGCGGCCAGTTCGTTGCCGAAGGCAGCGAACTCGACCTCGAACTTAAGGCCGAGCTCAAAGGCACGTCAGATTCGAGCCGCACCGACCTCAAACGCGAGAGCGATGCGCTACAAGATCTCGGCAAAGACCTGCTCGGTCTGCGTGCAGACCTGTTTGCTGGGCTCGCCCTGCCCGACAAGCTGGCAGACGCGCTCGCGGAGGTTCGGCGCATCACCAACTTTGAAGGCAAGCGCCGACAAATGCAGTACGTCGGCAAGCTCATGCGCAAGCTCGCCCCGGCGCAAGTCGAAGCGGCCCGCGCCGCATTAGACGTGCAGCGCATGGGCTCGGCAGAAGAAAAGCTGGCACTGCACCAGGCCGAGCAGTGGCGCGACCGGCTGATTGCGGAGGATGCGGCGCAGGCCGAATGGATTGCCCAGCACCAGGACACCGACATCCAGCAGCTGCGCGCCCTGATCCGCCAGGCGCGCAAGGACGCGCTAGGCACGCACGACGCAGTGGTGGCCGAATCCAAAGGCCTGGCACCACGCAAGAGCCGCGCCTACCGCGAGCTGTTTGCGTTAGTGCGCGGCCAGTTGCTGGGCACATTCGACGCCGACCTGGAGCCGGGCGATGACGACGACCTCAATGACTGATGCTGCTCTGCCGCCGCCAGCGCCCGTGAAGATCGGCATCGTCTCGGTCAGCGACCGCGCCAGCAGCGGCGCCTACGAAGACAAGGGCCTGCCTGCGCTGCAGGATTGGCTGGCGCGCGCGCTGTGCAACCCCATCACATTCGTGCCGCATTTGATTGCCGACGAGCAGCAGACCATCAGCGACACGTTGGTCGCGCTGGTGGACGCAGGCTGCAGCCTGGTGCTGACCACCGGCGGCACCGGCCCGGCGCTGCGCGACGTGACGCCCGAGGCCACGCTGGCCATTGCGCACAAAGAAATGCCAGGCTTTGGCGAGCAAATGCGCCAGATCAGCCTGCGCTTTGTACCCACAGCTATCCTCTCGCGCCAGGTGGCGGTGGTGCGCAGCCAATGCCTCATCATCAACCTGCCGGGCCAGCCCAAGGCCATTGCGGAGACGCTCGAAGGCGCCCGCGCCGCAGACGGCAGCCTGGTGGCCGCAGGAATATTTGCCGCCGTACCCTACTGCGTGGACCTGCTCGGCGGGCCATACCTGGAGACACGCGAGGCAGTGTGCAAAGCCTTTCGCCCCAAGACGGCGCAGCGACCGCTGCGCGGCTGAGAGACCACTCAAGTAAAAAAATCGTATTGAAAATCGGTCTCATCGCTTAATACACGAGCGATTAAAGCTATCAATACAGAAGCAAACGCTACTTCCCAATCAAGTCGTTCAACTTGCCCGCTTGGAACTGCTCCTTGAGCGCTGCATCGCCCGGCACACAGCCTTGCGTGTGTTGACCGTCAGAGAGTTTTTCAATCGCCTGCCACAGCAAGGCAATTTGGTGCTCTTGTGACGAGGCGCTGTCCACCAGCCCGCGCATGGCCTGCGAGAGCGGGTCGTCTTCCTGGGTAATACCGTAGGCCGTGAACTTGGGAGCCTGGGGCTCGGTGACGTCGGCGCTCTGGCCCTCTTTGGATGGGATGATGCGGGCCGGAATGCCCACCGCCGTGGCGCCAGCAGGCACCGGCTTGATGACCACTGCGTTGCTGCCTATTTTTGCCCCGTCGCCCACTTCAAAGCCGCCCAGCACCTTGGCACCGGCACTCACTACCACATCGCGTCCCAGCGTGGGGTGGCGCTTTGCGCCTTTGTACAGCGAGGTGCCGCCCAGGGTGACACCCTGGTAGATGGTGCAGCCATCGCCAATTTCGGCCGTTTCGCCCACCACCACGCCCATGGCATGGTCAAAGAACACGCGCTCGCCAATTTTTGCACCGGGGTGAATTTCAATGCCCGTGAACCAGCGCGCCATGTGTGAGATGAACCGCCCCAGCCATTTGAGTCCATGTACCCAGCACCAGTGCGCGCGCCGGTGCAGCCACAGGGCGTGCAGGCCTGGGTAACAAGTGAGTACCTCGAAGGTGCTGCGCGCGGCAGGGTCGCGCTCCAGGATGCATTGGATGTCGGAGCGCAGGCGGGAGAACATGGTGGATGCGAAAAGCGGACGGTTGGTCAGTTTAGTGCCTCGTGTGTTCAGCCGCCTGCAGCATGGCCTTGGCGACACCGCGCAGAATGTGAATTTCCTCCTGCGTGGGTTGGGCACGGTTAAAAAGTTGGTTCAGGCGCGGCATCAGCTTCTTGGGTGCTGCCGGGTCCAGGAACCCAATGGCGGCCAGCGCCTGCTCCCAATGTGCCAGCATTCCGGCCACCTGCTGCGCATCCGCCTGCTGCGTCTCGGGTGTGCTGCTCTGCACGGCAAAACCTCCCAGCGCCTGACGCCATTCGTAAGCGACGAGCTGCACCGCAGCCCCCAGGTTGAGCGAGCCGAACCGCGGGTTGGTGGGGATGGAGAGCGCCACGTGGGAGCGGTACACGTCTTCGTTGGCCATACCAAAGCGTTCGGAGCCGAACAGAAAAGCAATTCCTGCAGGCGGTGCTACAACGCTAAAAGTTTTAGTGTTTTCAGCCTCTACACCAATAGGATAAAGCGCATTCAGCTCTTCATTTAATAGCAATTCAAAGTGCTCACGCGGTGTGCGCGTGGGTGGACCGAAGTCGCGCGGCGTCATGGCGGTGGCGCAGAGGTGGTGAATGCCATCAAGCGCCTCGTCCAGCGTGGCGACGATGCGGGCGTTCTCCAGCACATCAAGCGCCCCGCTGGCGCGCTGAATCGTCTCTTCGCGTCGCAATACATTGGCCCAGCGCGGAGCGACAAGCACCAAGTCGTCGAACCCCATGGTTTTCATGGCGCGGGCGGTGGCACCCACATTGCCTGCATGGCTGGTCTGAATAAGGATGAAACGTGTTTTCATAGGGCACTCGCCCAGCGGTTCAAAGGCACGCTGCCGACTGGGTGCGGGCAGCGCGCGCGGCCGGGCGCGTAAAATCGGGGGCTTATTGTCGCCGTGCGCATTGCCGCCCCGCGATTTTCCGTTCCTGCACCGTGCGCCGGGTGCCTGCCGACCCGCCGCCCACTCGCTCACAATTCATGTCGTCGCCCAACCTGCACCCCATGCTCAACGTGGCCATCAAGGCCGCCCGCGCCGCTGGCGCCATCATCAACCGCGCAGCACTTGATGTGGAATCGGTGCGTATCTCGCAAAAGCAGATCAACGATTTCGTCACCGAAGTCGACCACGCCAGCGAGCGCGCCATCATCGAAACCTTGCTCACCGCCTACCCCGGCCACGGCATCTTGGCCGAGGAATCAGGCAGCGAGTTCGGCGCCAAGGATTCAGAGTTCGTCTGGATCATCGACCCGCTCGACGGCACCACCAACTTTATCCACGGCTTTCCGGTCTATTGCGTCAGCATTGCGCTGGCGGTGCGCGGCAAGGTCGAGCAGGCCGTAATTTACGACCCCTCGCGCAACGACCTGTTCACCGCCACCAAGGGGCGCGGCGCCTACATGAACGAGCGGCGCATGCGGGTCTCCAAGCGCACGCAGCTCAAAGAGTCGCTGCTTTCTACGGGCTTTCCGTTCCGCCCGGGCGACAACTTCAAGAACTATCTGAACATGATGAGCGACGTCATGCAGCGCACCGCCGGCCTGCGCCGCCCGGGCGCTGCCGCGCTCGACCTGGCCTATGTGGCAGCGGGTTTCACCGAGGGATTCTTTGAAACTGGTCTGTCCATCTGGGACGTGGCCGCCGGCTCACTGCTGGTGACCGAGGCCGGTGGCCTCATCGGCAATTTCACAGGCGAAGCCGATTTCATGGAGCAGCGCGAATGCCTGGCCGGCACCCCGCGCATCTACGGCCAGTTGGTGCAAATTCTGAGCAAATACAGCAAGTTCGCCTCGGCAGGCGAGAAGGCTGGGGTGCGGCAGGCGGCGCAAGATCTGCCTGAGAACGCGGCCGACAGCGAAGCCCCAGCGGACCTAGACGACGGCGCCGCCTAACTGCGCCCCTAAAAGCGACTGCCCCAGCACCGTGAAGGTGCACCGCACAAGGCGCGAGGGGCTGGCCATGCTTATTGCCGCAAATCTCGGCTCGCCGGCCTGGCGCATCAGGCCTTGCTTGCTTGGGCAATTCGGTCGGCACCAAGTTTCCATGGTTTGTGCAGAATGAACCAGGCAATACCGCCAATCGCTAGCCCCCAAAATGCGGCGCCTAGCCCCATGAAGCTCATGCCTGAGGCGGTGACAAGAAAGGTCAAAACGCTCGCGTCCCGGTGCTCGGCGTCTTGGGCAACGCCGACGAGGCCGGTCGATATTGCGCCAATGAGGGCCAGCCCGGCCAAAGTGGCAATCAATTCACGCGGCAGGGATGCAAACAGCAACGCCAAAGCACCGCCAAAGCACCCGATCACCACGTAAATCACTCCGCAGGCAATGCCCGCCATATACCGCTTGGAAGCATCTTCATGGGCCTCCTTGCCCGTGCAGATTGCAGCAGTTATCGCCGCCAAATTGATGCCGTGCGCGCCAAAGGGAGCAAGCAACAGCGACATCAAACCGGTAAAACTGACAATTCCTCCGGCCGCCACCGGATACCCAGAGGTGCGCAACACGGCCATTCCAGGAACAAATTGCCCCGTCAGTGTCACCAGGGCAAGCGGCAGGCCCAGACTCAGCGTGGCATGCCAGGACCACTCTGGCGAGACGAAAATTGGCCGAACCAACCCAAACTCCACCTGCGCAAGCTGGGTCTGCCCAAGCGCCACCGCGCACCCGATTCCGACCAGCATGACACCCGCAATCGCGTAGCGGGGCCGCAACCGCTTAAGCAGCAAAAAAGTCAAGCCCATCATCAGGACCAGCGTCGGGCTGGCATTGATCGATTTGAATATGCCTGTTCCAAACGGCAGCAAAATGCCCGCCAGCATCGCTGCGGCGATGCCCTTCGGAATGCGCTCAATAAGCCGGTCGAAAACGCCCGACAGACCGACCAGGCTGACCACTACCGCACTGACGAGATAGGCACCAATCGCTTGGGCCAGCGGGATGTCGGGCAGCATGACAACCAGAAGCGCCGCGCCGGGGGTTGACCAAGCCGTGATGATGGGCGTTTTCAGGCGCCAGCTCAGCACCAGACCGGTGATGCCGCTGCCAATCGATATCGCCCATATCCAGGACGACGTCATCTCAGTCGACAGGTGTGCCAGTTGCGCCGCCTGAAACACAATCACGAGCGGGCCGGCATAGGAAATCAACACGGCCAGGAAGCCAGCCACCCAAGCTGACAACGAAGAATCCTGTCGAACCGCCGAGAGGGAAAGGGAGGGCATAAAGGTTACTTTCATTGGTAAAGCCCCTCCGCCTGAAGTACCGCGGACGGGCTATCGTTTTCACTTGCGACCAACTGAAGCGCAGGATCGACACGTGAGAGAGCGCGGTGATGCGGATACAACACAGCAACCGCCCTTGTGAGACGAAAAGTCGATTGAGTCTATTTAATTACCCCAATTGAATTGGTGGACTAGTTTGACTCAATTGATGCAATTACGTCAACCCACCAGCTTAGAGCATTGGGCAAAAAGACTACAATCAATCTATAGCAACGCTCGATTACATTGATTCAATCACCCCATCAAAGCATGTGGCAACCCGAAATCCAAGCCCTCGGGGGCCCCCTCTACGAACGGATCGCCACCGCCATCGACCGGGATGTGCGCTCGGGAAAGCTCGTTGCCGGAAGTCGTTTGCCTACATTGAAGGAGCTGGCTGCAGCCCTGTCAGTGACACCGGGCACTATCAATCGCGCCTATGAACTGGCCCAACGCAAAGGCCTCGTGCACGGGGAAGTGGGGCGAGGCACTTTCGTCCGAGACACCGGCGCGAGGCAGACCAGTCAAAAGCAAGCACCTGATGCCCCCACTGCCAACGCACAGCCAGCCAGCACCTCGACCGAAATGGGATCTGAGTGGGTCGATCTCTCGATCGTGAAGCCCAACCTCCAAATCCAGGAACCTTATGTGCGGACGGCATTGGCAGAGCTTGCCCAGGCACCAATTTTGTCGGAAATGCTGGATTACACCCCCGATGGCGGGCACCCTTTGCATCGCCAGGCAGGGGCGGCGTGGATGCAGCAATGTGGGCTGATGGTGCGCCCTGAACAGGTCTTGCTGACCGCTGGGGCACAGCACGGATTGTGGCTGGCAGTCAGTGCGCTCACCCAACCTGGCGACCTTGTGCTTTGTGAATCCCTTTGTTACCCCGGCGTGGCCGCTGTCGTGCAAAGTCTTGGGCGCCGACTAAAGGGCGTACCGCTGGATGAACAGGGGATGGATCCGCAAGGGCTGAAAAATCTGTGCGGCCAAGATCGGCCTGCAATGGTCATTTGCATCGCTACGTGCCAAAACCCCACCACCCGCGTGATGTCCGAGGGTCGGCGTCACGAAATTGCCCAGATTGCGCGTGAATTCGATTTCATTCTTGTAGACGACGATCTGTACGGCTTTCTTGCACCCGTTTCGGTGGCGCCGCTCGCAAGCTTTGCGCCTGAGCGCACCCTCTACCTGACGAGCCTGTCAAAGTCCGTACTTTCCACAGCACGCCTGGGTTATCTCCACGGCCCGGCCGAATGGCTGGCCCGTCTGGCCAGTGGTGTGCGGACCAGTATCTGGATGGTCTCGCCGATGGCGGCACAGATCGCCACTTCCTTGATTACCAGCGGGAAAGCACTCGAAATGGCCGCGGCGCAGCGGATTGAGGCCCAGGCCCGGCAGGTGTTGGCGCGAGAGTTATTGGGTGAATTTGACTACCTAGCGCAACCTACCAGCTTTCATTTGTGGCTCAAAATCCCACCCCGTTGGTCCAGTGGCGACCAATTCGCGGCCCTAGCGCGCGGCCACCAACTGCTGGTGGCTGGCGGAGACGGTTTTTCCATGAACCGTGACGGTGAAGGGCGGCAGTTCGTGCGCATTTCGCTGATGGCCGGGACTCGTGAGCAAATGCGTTTCGTGCTCACCAAACTGGCAGGTTTGCTGGCGACGCCGGAAAGCCTGTGGCTTTGATTGAGACAAGGCGGTTTGCACAATCGCACAACCTATGGCGGCGAATACAAACCGAGCGAGCAACTTCTGTTGCGAAGCTCAATCCGGGTACTTCAGCGCGATGTCCCGGAACTCTTCTGCGATGTCGATGAAGGCATCAACGACGTCGGGATCGAACTGCGTGCCCCGCCCTTTGACGATGGCATGGCAGGCCTGTTCGTGCGTGCTGGCGCTTTTGTAGATGCGCCGACTGATGATGGCGTCGTACACATCGGCCAGTGCCATCAAACGCCCTGGCACGGGGATGGCGTCACCGGTCAGGCACAGCGGATAGCCTGTGCCGTCCCAGCGCTCGTGGTGGCAACAGGCCATCTCCTTGGCCACAGACAGGAACCGCACGCGCATGCCCAGGCGACGTTCGGCGCTTTCGATGGCCTTGCGGCCCAGCAGGGTGTGTTCTTTCACGACCTCGTACTCGTGGTCGGTCAGTTTGCCCGGCTTGAGCAAGATGTGGTCGGGAATGCCGATCTTGCCAATGTCGTGCAGCGGCGCTGACTTGTAGATCAGCTCAATCATCTGGGTATTCAGCACAGCCTCGAAGCGCGGGTGCGTGCGCAGCCGCTCGGCCAGGGCTTTCACATAGAGTTGCGTGCGGCGAATGTGGTTGCCAGTTTCATCGTCGCGCGTTTCGGCGAGCGAGGCCATGGCCATCATGGTGACATCCTGCAAGGCCTGCACTTCAAGAGTGCGCAGTGTCACTTCGCGCTCCAGGTAGGCGCTTTTGTCACGCAAAAAATCGGCTGTGGCCTTGAGCGCCAGGTGGGTTTGCACCCGGGCGAGCACGATGGGTGGGCTCATGGGCTTGGTGATGTAGTCCACCGCGCCAAGTTCCAGGCCCAAGCGCTCGTCGTCGCTGTCGGCGCGGGCGGTTAGGAAGATGATGGGGATGTCGCGCGTGGCTGCCGACGCCTTGAGCTGGCGGCACACCTCGTAGCCATCCATCTCCGGCATCATGATGTCGAGCAGCACCAGATCGGGCACGGGGTCGGTCTGCGCGGCCTTGAGTGCACGGGCACCGCTGTTGGCCACCTTGACGCGGTAGTGGTCGCCCAGCAGTTCAGACACCAGCACCAGGTTGTCGGGCGTGTCGTCTACCACCAAGACGGTGGGTGTCTGGCGGTTGCGCCACTCGGTGGGCAAATCCTGCATCTCTTCACGTTGCATGGCTGTTCCCTTTTCGGCATTGCCCTGTGCGGTGCTCGGGCATCTGCGCTGCTTGTGCGAGCCACCCGCTCAGGGCAGCCAGCGCGGGTTCAAAGTCAAACTGCTCAATATGGCCTTGCACGCCGACCAACGCCGGGCCCAGTGCCTGGGTCAGCAATGCGGCATGGTCTCGCACCAAACTGCGCGCGGCCGGGTCGTCGCGCTGCAAGAGTCCGTGCAGTTGGGCGACCATGGCATGCGCCTGCTCATTGGAGGCAAAAGAGGCCTCGCTGGTACGACATGCACCAACGGCCTGTGCATGGTGCCAGACCAAGAGCGGTTGCACCAGTGCATCTACCGCAGTCCGCAGCGCATCCACCAATGGATGAATGTCGGGAACCGGGTCGGCATGGCCGCGCAGACAGTCTTCCAATTGGCCTGCAGCATCCTGAAGGGAAATGGCCCCCACAGTGCCGGCCAAGCCGCGCAGGGTGTGTGCATCACGCGCGGCCTGGTCCTTATCGCCCTGTGCCAAGGCCTGCGCAATGCGTTCGGCGGCTCCGCCTTGGCTGTCTATAAAGCGATGCAGCAGCTCGGCATAGAAAGTGGGGCGGCCAAGGGCATTGCGCAGGCCTTGGACCATGTCAAGAC
>JBQMQB010000021.1:11014-15784 GCA_052172715.1 Giesbergeria sp.
CTCGCGGGCGACCTGCTGATTGAGTTCGTTGTCTTCCACCAGCAGCACGCGCGCGCCGTGCAGTGTCGGATACGCCTGCCCCCCACTCGCGGGTGCGGCTGCCAGCGGCGGCTGCAACTGGCCGAGCACCAGCATGAGGGTGTCGAACATGATGGAGGCGCTCACCGGCTTGATGAGCACCTCTTCAATACCCTGGCGCTGTGCAGAGCGCAACACGTCTTCGCGGCCAAAGGCGGTCACCATGACACGGTGTGGCAAGCGGGGGAGATTGAGCTCACCAATGCGCCGCCCCAGCTCCAGGCCGTCCATGCCGGGCATCTGCCAGTCGAGCACCACCAGATCGAAGGGTCGACCCTTGGCGCCCGCCTGCTGCACGGCCACCAGCGCCTCAGCGCCGGAGTGCACCTGCTGCACCTCGAAGCTCATGGACTGCAGCATCTCGGCGATGACGGCAGCAGCATGGGCGTTGTCGTCTACCACCAGCACGCGCAGGCCGCGCAGGTCAGGCGTAGGCAGCAAGGGGCGCGCCGGCGCACCTTGCTGCAGCGGCACCGTAAACCAGAAGGTGGAGCCCTGCCCCAGCTGGCTGTGCACGCCCACTTCGCCGCCCATAAGTTCAGCCAGACTTTTGCTAATGGCCAGACCCAGACCTGTGCCACCATAGCGGCGCGTGGTGGAGGTATCGGCCTGCTGAAAGCTCTGGAACAGGCGCTCAATCTGCTCGGGGCTCAGGCCTATGCCGGTGTCGCGCACTTCAAAGCGCAAACGCACCTGGTCGCCCTGCTTGTCTTGGACGCGCACCACAATGCCCACCTCGCCGCGCTCGGTGAACTTGATGGCGTTGTTGGTGTAATTGATGAGAACTTGCCCAATGCGCAGGGCATCGCCCACCAGATTGGGCGGCACATCGGGTGCCACATCGCAAATCAGCTCCAACCCTTGCGCGCTGGCCTTGTGGTTGACCACATCGACCACGCTGCCGAGCACTTGGTCGAGCACGAAGGGGCGCGCTTCAATGTGCAGCTTGCCCGCTTCGATGCGGGAGAAATCAAGAATGTCGTTGATCACCCCCATCAGGTGCTGCCCGGCCTGCTGAATCTTGCTGACGTAGTCGTGCTGGCGCTGGTTCAATCCGGACTTGAGCGCCAGGTGCGACATCCCAATGATGGCGTTCATAGGTGTGCGAATTTCATGGCTCATGTTGGCCAAGAAATTGGACTTGAGCGCCGTGGCTTCCTCTGCCAGCTCTTTGGCGCGGCGCAGTTCCTGCTGCACACGCTCGCGGTCGCTGATGTCTACAAAGGTGCCGATCACCCCGCCCGGCGCACCATCGGGCCGCCGAAAGCCCTGCAGCCAGAACAGCATGTGGTGCGGCTGGCCGTTGGCGTTCGGCATAACAATTTCGCGGTGCACTGCCTCGGTGCCGTGCAAGGCTGCCAAGGCGTCGGCGTCGAAACGGTCACGGGCGTCTTGCGACAGATACGTGAGACTTTGCACCGTCTGGCCCAGAAAATCTTCGCGCCGAATGCCAAACACCTGTTCGTAAGCACGGTTGAACCCCAGGTACCGTCCCTCGTCGTCCTTGTAGAAAATCGGCACGGGGATGGTGTCCATCAGCACCTGCTGGAACTGCACCTGGGCGGCCACCTGCTCTTCAAGCTTCTTGTAGGCGTCAATGTCCACGTTGACGCCCACGATGCGCTCAGCCTTGCCTGCGGCATTCCGCAGGATGTGGGCCGTGCAGGCATACCAACGCACGCCCCCTTCGACACGCCTCAATCGCCAGGCATCATGGAAACTACTGGCATTGCCCTGCAGCGCTGTCTCCATAAGCGCCATTGCCGCGACACTGTCGGCGGGCCACAGGCGCTCCAACCAGGTCGCACGCCAGTCGTCAAATACCCGCTCGGTAATCCCGTCAGCACCATCAACCTTTTGGCGCCAGATGCAGCGCCCGGTACGTAGGTCGATGTCAAACACGCTGGTTTTTCCGGCCTCCTGCACCAACTCCAGGCGCTCGCTCGTCTCGCGCATGGTCTGCTCAGCGAGGCGCGCCTCGGTCACGTCTTCGATCACCCACAGCGCCGCGTTGGCATAGCCATCCACCTGCACGGCACGGCCCGATAGGCGTACCTCGATGACACGGCCATCAAGCCGCTGCATCGGCCAGTGCTCGCGCACCGCGAGGCCCTGTACAAGCTGCGGCCCTACGTGCGCAGAAAATGCAGCATGCCGCTCCAAGGTGCCAAAGAGCAGGCTCACACGCTGGTCCTGCAACTGCGCGGGCGTGCCCCCTACCAGGGCGGCAAAAGCCGGATTGAAGAGGTGCATAACACCGTCGCACGACAGCAGCACGGGGGGTGCATTGTCAAAAATGGCGCTCTGCTGTTCCAGCAGTTCTTTAAGCCTGCGCTCGCTGCGCTGCAACTTCTCCTGCTCACGCATGCGCTGCGTGACTTCCTGGTGCAGGCCCACCAGGCCCACGCAAACGCCGCGCGCATCGCGCACCGGTGAGAGAGTCGCCTCTTCATGGTATTCAGTGCCATCCTTGCGCCGGTTGACAAAGTGCCCCTTCCAGGAATGACCCGTTACGACGGCGGCCCACATTTCGCTGAAGGTTTGCACCGGTGTCTTGCCACTGGCCAGCAGCGAGGGCTTGCGGCCCCGTACCTCGTCAAGGCGGTAGCCGGTGTTGCGTTCGAATTCGGGGTTGACCCACTCAATCGTGCCCTGTGCATCGGTCACCACCACAGCCAACGGGCTGTTTTCCAGCGCGGCACCGAGCACCAACAGCCGCTGCTGCGTCGCTGCCATGCGTGCCCGGTTGCGCAGCAGCTCCAGCACCAGCACGCCAAGCAGAAACAACAGTACGAAGGCAACGCCCCCATAGCGCAGGCGATCGGCCAGCGGCATGACCTGCGACACATCGTCCAGCATGACCAGCGACCAATCTCCACCCGGATCATTCCAGTCGACCGCGCGGCGCTGCACCGCATGCTCCACACCGTCAATCAACACCTCAGACGAGAGGGGAGAAAACGGCAGCGCTGAGGCCACCCCGTTGTCAAAGTGGCTGCCAAATTGGCGCAGCCGCGCGATGTCGTCAATGCGGCTCTGGGTCAAAGGGGGCGCTACGGTATACAGCCATTCGGGTCGGGTGGCAGAAATGACCACGCCCTGGGACGACAGCAGCAACGTGGGCAAGCCGGTGCGCGCCAGCATGGCATCAATAGGCGCAAACGGCATCTTGAGCATCACCACACCCACCACCGGCGTCTGCGCTGTGGTCCCTGCGTACAAGGGCGCAGCCACGTACAGCCCACGCTCAAAGGTTTGCGAGCCGATGGCGGCATAGACATTCACGCGGCCCTGCATGGCCTGCTGAAAATACGGGCGAAACGCCACATCGGTGCCAGTGGAATGGTGCCCCGCCGTTTCGTGCGCCACGATGATCCCATTGGCATTGATGACATAAGCGCCATCCAGCCCAAACCGCATGCGCGCAGCCGCCAGCTGCTCCAGCGCTGCCGGTGCATCGGGCAACCGCACCCCGCGCGCCACAGCCTTCAGCACGGGTTCATTGAGCCCCATCATGGCCACGGCTCCTGCCGCTACGTTGCCGGTGGTGTGATCCGCCAGTGCGCTACCCACCTGTTCAAGTAATTTTTGCCGCTGCTCCTGCCGCTCCTCCAAACGCTGCTCCTGCAACGCAAACACTGCAAGCCATGCACCCGCGAGCGACAGCGCCAAGACAACCAAAATGCCCTGCAACCATGGCACGCGCTGAGCCGGTGGCATGCCCATCAGCACGGTAGGCGCTCCCCGCATTGCACAGAACTCAGTCTTTGGCGCTCAAAATTCACCATGGGCTTGCGCCTCGATGTCTGCAACAGGGCCTGGTTTGCCAAACAGAAACCCTTGGAATTGCTCACACCCATGCAGGCGCAAAAACCCTAATTGCCCCACAGTTTCCACCCCTTCGGCGACAACTTCCAAGTCAAGACTCTGCGCCAGCGCCAGAATGGTGCGCACGATGGCCGCGTCGTTCGGGTCGGTCAACACATCGCGCACAAACCCCCGGTCGATCTTCAGTTGGTCCAGCGGCAGGCGCTTCAAGTAGCCCAGGCTGGAGTAGCCGGTGCCAAAGTCGTCCAGGGCAAAACCCACCCCTTCGCGTTTGAGCTGCTCCATGCGCCCTATCGCCTCTTCAACGTCACCCAGCAGCAGGCTCTCGGTGAGTTCGAGCTTCAGGCGCCGCGGGTTGGCGCCTGTGTCCTCCAAGGTCTGCAGCACCTGGGTGACAAAGTCGGCCTGGCGAAACTGCCGGGCGCTGACGTTGACGGCAATGGTCAGATGCGCTGTCTGCGCGCGGCTCTCCCAGCACACCAGTTGCTCACAGGCGGTGCGCAGCACCTGTTGACCCAAAGGCAGGATGAGACCCGTCTGCTCGGCAAGGGGAATGAATTCAACCGGGCTGATGGAGCCCCGTGTCGGGTGGTTCCAGCGTGCCAGGGCTTCAGCACCCATGACGCAGCCTTGGTGATCCACCACCGGCTGGTAGTGCACAAAAAGCTCTCCACCGGCCAGGCCCTGGCGCAAGTCGGCCTCCAGACTGGACCGCTCGTGCAGGGCCTGCTGCATACAGGGGTCGAAGAACCGGTGGGTATTGCGGCCGGCGGCTTTGGCTTCGTACATAGCCAAGTCCGCGCGCTTGAGCAGATCGTCCACGCTTTGGCGCTCCTGGCCAAAGAGCGCCAAGCCAATACTGGG
>JBQMQB010000022.1:0-15746 GCA_052172715.1 Giesbergeria sp.
AACCAGTACACCGGCAGATCAGGGAATGCGGCCTCGAAGTGCTCGCGCTCGTTGCCGATTTCGAGCACCAGCACGGCTTCTTCGGTCATCCTGGCGGGGGCGTCGGCCAGCACTCGGCGAATGAAATCCATGCCATCACTGCCACCAGCCAAGGCCAGTTCGGGCTCGGCGCGGTACTCTGGGGGTAGGGCGGCCATGCTCTGGGCATTGACGTAGGGCGGATTGCACAGGATTAGGTCCCAGGGGCCGGGAGTCTGCGCCAAGCCGTCGCTCGCTTGCAGCATGATGCGACTCTGCAGCCCGTGGCGTTCTACATTGATACGTGCTACTGCCAGCGCGTCGAATGAAATGTCGGCGCCAGTTACAGCCACGTCGGGCCATGCCATGGCAGCGAGCACGGCCAAGCTGCCATTGCCGGTGCAAAGGTCCAGCACCGCGTGTGTGTGCTCGCCCAGAAAATCGTCAAAACTGCCATCGTTAATCAGCTCGGCAATGAGGCTGCGCGGCACGATGGCGCGCTCGTCCACGTAGAACGGTACGCCCTGCAACCAGGCTTCGCGCGTGAGGTAGGCGGCGGGCTTGCGGTTGGCAATGCGCGCTTCGAAAAGTATAGCTACTTGCGCAAGCGCATCTTGTGAAACGGGCCTATTTTCCTCGGAATTTGGAGCCTCGCCCAGCGCTGTGTCGAGCGGCAGGCCCAGGCGCCAGAGCACCAGCCATGCGGCTTCGTCGCTGGCGTTGGTCGTGCCATGTCCAAAGGAGACGTTGGCTGCTTCCAGCAAGGCGGCGCCCGAAGTGAGCAGCGCGCCCAGCGTGGTGCCGACGAGCGGCGGTAAACCTGTCATGCTCATGCTTGGGTTGCCACCAGGCGGTTCAGATGTTCCAGCGTGCGACGGTAGATGTTCTTCAGCGGCTCGATGTCGGCGAGCGCAATGTGCTCGTTGATCTTGTGAATGCTGGCGTTTGGTGGGCCGACCTCGACGACCTGCGGGCAAAGGGTGGCGATGAAGCGGCCGTCGCTGGTGCCGCCGGTAGTAGAGAGCTCGGTCGTCAGACCGGTCTCGTCGGCAATGGCGCGCTGCACCGCATCCACCAAGTCGCCTGGTGTGGTCAGGAAAGGCTGGCCGCCCAGAGTCCATTGCAGCTCGTACTCCAGTTCATGGTGGTCGAGCACGGCATGCACGCGTTGCTTGAGGCCCTCGGCAGTCGATTCGGTGCAGAAACGGAAGTTGAAATCCACCACCACGTCGCCGGGAATAATGTTGCTTGCGCCCGTGCCGCCGTGGATGTTGCTCATCTGCCAACTGGTGGGCTGGAAAAAGGCGTTGCCTTCGTCCCAGCGCATGGCCGCCAATTCGGCCAATGCTGGTACCGCTTGGTGGAGTGGGTTGCGTGCCAAGTGCGGGTAGGCGATGTGGCCCTGAATCCCACGCACGACGAGTTTGCCGCTGAGCGTGCCGCGGCGCCCGTTTTTGATCATGTCGCCGGTTTGGTGCACGGCAGTGGGTTCGCCCACGATGCACCAGTCAAGCCGCTCACCGCGGGCTTTGAGTTGTTCGACCACCACCTTGGTGCCGTCCACCGATGGCCCTTCTTCGTCGCTGGTGAGGAGGAATGCGATGTGCAGCAGCGGGTCGGGTGTTGCCGCCAAGAATTCTTCCACAGCCACCACGAAGGCAGCGATGGAAGTTTTCATGTCGCTGGCACCGCGTCCGTATAGCTTGCCGCCGCGCTGTGTGGGGGTGAACGGGGCGCTGCTCCACTGGGCCAGAGGCCCGGTGGGAACTACATCGGTGTGGCCGGCAAATACTATTGTTTTTGTAGTGCTTAAGGCTTTCTCATCCAGCGACAATGGCCTTTTTGCCCACAAATTTTGCACCCGAAAGTCGGACGGCCCACTGTCTATGGCCTCACATACGAAACCAAGCGGTGCCAGGCGTGCAGTGAGAAGCGCCAGACAGCCGGCGTCGTCAGGTGTGACCGAGGGGCGCGCAATCAGGTGTTGTGCAAGCTCCAGGGTCGCGGAGTCAGGAGCGTTCAATCGGCGCCTCGAACATCGAGCACGATTTCAGTAAAGGATGGCGCTTCGTCCTGGGCCTCGGCTTCGCTGGCCTGTTTGGCGGCCTGCGCGGCCTTGCCGGCGAGTGAAAAGTCGTTTTGCAGGCGCCACATCAGGTTGGTGGGCGAATCGGCATAGGCCAGACCTTCTTTGCGGTCGATGCGGTTTTCCATGATTAGGCGCGCCAGGTCTTCTTCGAAAGTCTGCGAGCCTTCGGCCATGGACTTCTCCATCGCGTCGCGCACGCCGGAAAAGTCGCCGTTCTCGATCAACTCGGCCACCAACTTGGTGTTGAGCATGATTTCTGCCGCAGGAACGCGGTCTCCATTGACGGTGCGTACCAGGCGCTGTGAGATGATGGAGCGTAGGGCGGAACTCAGGTCCCCCAGCATGGTTTCGCGCACTTCTACGGGGTAGAAGCTCAGAATCCGGTTGAGTGCTTGGTAGCTGTTGTTGGCGTGCAGCGTAGCCAGGCACAGGTGGCCCGATTGCGAATAGGCGATGGCTGCCGACATGGTTTCACGGTCGCGGATTTCGCCGATCAGGATGACGTCGGGTGCCTGACGCAGTGCATTCTTAAGTGCCGTTTGCAGCGATTGTGTGTCCGACCCCACTTCGCGTTGGTTGACGATCGATTTTTTGTTCTTGAACTGGTATTCCACCGGGTCTTCGATGGTCAGAATGTGGCCGGTCTGCATGCCATTTCGCCTATCGAGCATTGCTGCGAGTGAGGTGCTTTTGCCCGACCCAGTCGCACCCACGACCAAAATCAGCCCGCGTTTTTCCATGATCAGATCGCCCAGAATGGGAGGCAGATTCAGTTCGGCAAGGTCAGGGATCTGTTGACTGATGAAGCGAATCACCACCGCATAGCTGCCCCGTTGGCGCATACCGCTGACGCGAAAACGTCCTACCCCTGAGAGCGGTACGCCCATGTTGAGCTCACCCGTTTCTTCCAGTTCTTCGATGCGGTCGGGCGGCACGATTTCGGAGAGCAGGTTGCGCGGGGCCTCTGGCGGCAATATTTGGTTGTTGATCGCCACGCATTCGCCGTTGATCTTGATCAGCGCCGGTGCGTTGGCTGAAAGGTAGACGTCAGAGGCTCTTTTCTCTGCCATCAGGCGCAGGATGCGTTCCATGGTGCTCATAGCGGATCTCCCTAGGTGGTCGTTATGGTCGCTTGCGCTTTCAGGCGCGCAGCAGGTCGTTGATGCTGGTCTTGGCGCGGGTTTGCGCATCGACGCGCTTGACAATGATGGCGGCATACATGCTGTAGCGCCCGCCGTCCTTGGGCAAATTGCCGCTGATGACGACCGAGCCTGCGGGAATGCGGCCATAGCTCACCTCGCTCGTGGCGCGGTCGTAAATCGGCGTGCTCTGACCGATGTACACCCCCATGCTGATGACCGAGTTTTCTTCGACGATCACACCCTCGACCACTTCCGAGCGTGCGCCAATGAAGCAGTTGTCTTCGATGATGGTGGGGTTTGCCTGCAGGGGCTCCAGCACGCCGCCCAGGCCTACACCGCCCGAGAGATGTACGTTCTTGCCCACCTGTGCGCACGAGCCCACGCAGGCCCAAGTGTCGACCATGGTGCCTTCATCGACGTAGGCGCCGATGTTTACGTACGACGGCATCAATATGGCGCCTTTGGCAATGAAGCTGCCGCGCCGTGCCACAGCCGGCGGCACCACGCGCACGCCGGTGGCAAGCATCTCTTGGGGGGTGAGCTTGCCGAATTTGGTGGGCACCTTGTCAAAGAAAGCCAGGTCGCCCGCGTGCATGATTTCGTTGTCTTTCAGGCGGAACGACAGCAGTACCGCCTTCTTGATCCACTGGTGCACCGTCCACTGGCCCACGGCCTCGCGGGTGGCAACCCGCAGCTGCCCGGCGTCGAGTGCTGCAATGACGTGTTCGACTGCGTCGAGTAGCTCCTTGGGCGCACTCGCGGGAGAGAGGTTGGCGCGGTCATCCCACGCGGTGTCGATGAGGCTCTGGAGTTGTTGTGTCATGAGGACGTTTGCCGGGGTAACGATTGAATGAACTGTACGATGCGCTGCGCCGCTTGCACGCACTCATCGGTTTCGGCCACTAAGGCCATGCGAATGCGCTGCGCGCCCGGATTGGTGCCTTGCGCTTCACGTGCCAAGTAGCTGCCCGGGAGAACCGTCACATTGTATTGAGCCAGCAAGGCGCGGGCGAACTGGTCGTCTGTGAGACCCAGCGCGTCGGGAATGCGCGCCCACAAGTAGAAACCGGCGTCTGGCAGTGCAAGCTCAAGCACGGGCGTCAGCAGGGGAGTGACGGCAGCAAACTTGGCACGGTAGAGTTCGCGGTTTGCCGCCACATGCGTCTCATCGCCCCAGGCAGCGATGCTGGCGGCTTGCACCGGCGGCGGCATTGCGCCACCGTGGTAGGTGCGGTAGAGCAGAAAGCTTTTGATGAGTGCTGCGTCGCCCGCCACGAAACCACTGCGCAGGCCAGGCACGTTGCTGCGCTTGGATAAGCTCGTGAAGGCTAGGAGGTTACGAAAGTCAGCTCGCCCTAAGTGCGCAGCGGCCTCCAAGCCGCCCAACGGGGGTTCGCTACGAAAGTAAATTTCGCTGTAGCACTCATCCGAGGCAATGACAAAGCCGTGCCGGTCGGAGAGCGTAAATAATTTTTCCCATTCCGCCAGCGGCATGACGGCGCCTGTGGGGTTTCCGGGAGAGCAGACGTAGAGCAGCTGCGTGCGCTGCCAGATCTCGGTAGGCACGCTGTCCCAGTCCACCGCGAAATTGCGCGCTGGATCGCTTGGCGCGTACCAAGGTGTGGCGCCTGACAGCAGGGCTGCACCTTCGTAGATTTGGTAGAACGGGTTGGGGCATACCACCACTGGCTCCGGACGACTCGCATCCACCACCGTTTGCGCAATCGCAAACAAAGCTTCACGAGACCCATTGACGGGAAGCACCTGCGTTGCCGGGTCCAACTGCACCTGATACCGTCTGGAAAGCCACCCGGTGAAGGCCTCGCGCAAACGGGGATCGCCGACGGTTGTGGGATAGCTGGACAAGCCTGTCAGATTGCTGACAAGGTTCTGTGTAATAAACGCTGGGGTGGGGTGCCGAGGCTCTCCCATTCCAAGACTGATAGGGAGCAACTGTGCTGGCGGGACCACTCCCGAAAAGAGCTGACGCAGCCGCTCAAAAGGATACGGTTGCAGCCGCTGTAACAGGGGATTCATGGGAAGGGATTATCAATGAAGCTTGAATCTGGCGCGCTTGTAATGGGCCTTCGTTTGGTCCGGCCTCGACTTCAGCTCAAGTCTTTGGCACTTTTTGAAAAAAGAGGGCTTGTATGTTTCTAAGTATGGTGTTGCGTCCTGGACGTTTGGCTTTAGGGCGCTTGCGCGTCTCATTGCAGATGGCTGTGGTCGCCGTGGTGGCGGTTGCCGCGTTGCTGACGCTGGCTGCATTGGCCGCTTCCGGGACCTCCATGGAGCTGTTGTGGACGGCATTTGCAGTGGGCGTTCTGTTGGTGGTTTATCTGATTTCAGTGGTCGCACTCGCCCTGAGCGACGATATTGCAGCTCTGGCAGGCGCAATGGAGCAGGCTACCAGGGGCGACCTGCGGGCGCGCACCACGTTGCGCGGGAGCAGCGAGATGGCGGCGCTGGGGCGCTTGCTTGACGCGATGGTGCTCACGCTGTCTGCGATGGTGGCCGATGTGCGCAGCAATTCGGCTTTGGTGTCCCATGCGGGTGAAGTCCTCTCAAGCGGCAACCGCGCACTCGCCGACCGCACCGAGCAACAGGCTGCCAGTCTGGAGGAAACGGCTGCCAGCGTGGAGGAGCTGTCAGGCACCGTGCACAGCAACGCCGAAACGGCCAAAGGAGCCGATGCACGGGCGAGCCAAGTCAGTCAAGCCGCAGAGCAGGGCGCACAAGCCATGGTGCGCGCGGTCGAATCGGTCGAAGCGATACAGCAAGGCGCACGTCGCATGAACGAAATCATTGGCGTGATTGACGGCATTGCTTTTCAGACCAATATCCTGGCGCTCAATGCCGCAGTCGAAGCTGCGCGCGCTGGCGAGCAGGGGCGCGGTTTCGCGGTGGTGGCGTCAGAGGTGCGCACGCTGGCGGGTCGCTCAGGTGAGGCGGCGCGCGAAATACGCCAGCTGATTGGCGCCTCGGTTCAGCAAGTGGAGGCCAGCGCCGGTCTTATCCGCACCGCCGGCCAAAGCATTGCCGGCATGGCTTCGGGCATTCGCTCGGTCGCGCTGACTATGTCCGAGATCGCGACAACCGGGGCGGAGCAAAGTACGGGCCTGTCCGAAATCACCCTCGCGGTGCAGCAGCTCGACCACATCACGCAACAAAACGCGCAGATGGTGGAAAGCGCCGTGGTGCAATCCCAGGCGCTTGGGGAGCGTGCCAGCACGCTTTCCATGGCGGTGTCGCGTTTTAAGCTGCAACAGGGCACGGCCGACGAGGCGCGCGCGCTGGTGGAGCGCGCGGTTGCCTTGCGAAACGGGTTGTCTCGCGAGCAATATCTGCGCACTATCACCGACAAAAACCAACCCTGGCACGACCGCGATATGTATGTCTTTGCATTAGACGGCCCCGGGCACTATCTGGCTTTTGGCGGCAACACTGCCAAGGTGGGTACTTTGGTGCGCGATGTGCCGGGTGTCGCCGGCGACCAGTTAATGGCCGACATCATTGCCCAGGCAGAGAGTGAGCCAGGCTGGGTCGAATACGACTACGTCAACCCCTTAACCGGCAAAGTGCAAACCAAGATGTCTTACGTCTGCATGGTGGGCGATTTGTACGTCGGCTGCGGAGTGTACAAGTCCCTGATCGGCACGTGAACACGCTGATTTACGTGGGGCGGTGCTTGCGCGAGCGTGCCAGCGCGGCTTCAATCGCCGCCTGCTTGTCGGTTCTTCCCGGAAGCTGTGTCGGCGCTGCTGCAAGCTGCTGTTCGCGCACCACGCGTATCGTGCGCAGTTCGTAGCGCTCTTTGGCGTGACCCGCCTGGGCGCTAGACCAAGCCTGCCAGCCAGTGGCGTTCTCGCTGGCATTCACCAAAGCGATGCAATCTACGGGGCACACGGGAAGACACAAACCGCAGCCGGTGCAATGGGCTTCGATAACGGTATGCATCAGCTTGTTGGCACCTACGATGGCGTCCGTCGGGCACGCGGCGAGGCAAAGCGTGCACCCAATGCACCAGCTTTCGTCAATCACGGCGGCGCTTCGCGGCGTTTCTGCGCCATGTGCTGCGCTCAGTGAAAGCACAGGCCTGCCGGTGATGCGCGAGATCCGCTCCACGCCCTCGTGTCCACCGGGAGGACATTGGTTGATCTCGGCCGTGCCCGTGGCGATGGCCTGCGCATAGGCTTCGCAGTCCGAGTAGCCGCAGCGGGTGCACTGCGTCTGCGGCAACGCGGCCGCGATGCGTGCTGCCAAGCCGCTCGGCGCTGGCGGCACAGGCATAGTAATTACACCTTCCTGCGCGACGCAGGCTTGGCCGTCTCAGGGGGCGGTGCAGCGGCGGTGACCACCGTGGCGTTCTCATCGGACTCCGGATGCGGTGCGGGAGATGCCGCACCGGTGGGCTTAGCAGGAGCGGCATCGACCCAGCGTGTCGCGGGCACTACGGCTTCGTCAGGAGTACTTGGAGTTGCAGAGGTGTTCGCAGAGGCAAGGCTGCTCGCCGCCTTGGCAGGAGTGTTCACAGTGGCAGAGGCAGGTTGAGCAGCGCGGGCAGACTTCACCGCTGACACTGTCTCTTTCTTCGGTTGAGCTCCCCCAGCCACGACGGTTTTTCCTTTCAACGCCGCGCCGGCAGCGCGAGTCGTGGTCGGCGAGGGCTTGGTTGGTTTGCGTGCTGCAGTCGCAGGTTTGGCTGTGGCAGCGCGCGCGGCGACGGCAGCTTTTGGCGCTGCAAGCACCGGCACTGGCGCAGGCGCGCTGGCCTGAGCAGGTGCAGAGGCGGGTGCAGAGGCGGGTGCGCTGGACACGCCGCGCTGATGCTTGGCGATGAAGTCGCGCACGATGGGATACACCGTCTCGCGCCAGCGGCGGCCGCTGAAGATGCCGTAGTGCCCGGCGCCCTTGACTTCGATGTGGCCCTGCTCGTTAGCCGGGAGGCCGCTGCACAAGGCGTGTGCTGCACGCGTTTGGCCAGAGCCGGAAATGTCGTCCAACTCGCCTTCCACGGTCAGCAGTGCGCCGTGCGTGATGTCCTGGGGACGCACCCGTTCCAGCGTGCCATCGGGCGCGCGCACATCCCAAGTGCCATTCACGAGCTTGTACTTCTGGAACACGGTTTCGATGGTTTCCAGGTAGTAATCCGCATCCATGTCGAGCACCGCGTTGTATTCGTCATAGAACGCGCGGTGTGCCTCGGTGCTGGCGCCATCGCCCTTGACCAGGTTCTTGAAATAGTCGTAGTGATTGCCCGCATGGCGGTCGGGGTTCATCGCCACAAAGCCCGTGTGCTGCAGGAAACCTGGGTACACGCGGCGACCCTTGCCAGGGAAGCTGTCTGGTACGCGGTAAACCACGTTGTTTTCAAACCATTCGTAGGGGCGCTTGGCAGCCAAGTCGTTCACTGAGGTGGGCGACTTGCGGGCATCGATAGGCCCGCCCATCATGGTCATGGACAATGGCAGCTGTTCGCCGCGGCTGGCCATCAGCGAGACGGCGGCGAGCACCGGCACCGTGGGCTGGCACACGCTCATGACATGGCAATTGCCGTATGTGCCCTGCAGATGGCGAATGAAGTCTTCCACGTAGTTGACGTAGTCGTCCAGGTGGAAAGCCCCCTCGGAGAGCGGAACCAAGCGGGCGTTGTTCCAGTCGGTGATGTACACCTTGTGCCCCTGCAACATGGTGCGGACAGTGTCGCGTAAGAGCGTAGCGTAGTGGCCTGAGAGCGGCGCGACGATCAATACCACCGGCTGCGTCTTGAGGTTTGTCAAGGTGGCCGGGTCGTCTGAAAATCGCTTGAAGCGGCGCAGCTCGCAAAACGGCTTGTGGAGTTCTATGCGTTCGTGGATGGCAACTTCTACACCGTCTACGCTTACCGTGTTGATGTTGAACTTGGGCTTCTCGTAGTCTTTGGAGAGGCGGTACATCAAGTCGTAGCCGGCGGATATGCGCTGGGCCACCACCGATTTTTGAAATGGCAGCACTGGGTTGCTGTAGAGCTTGGATGCAGCGAGCGCGAAGTCGGCAAAGGGCTCCAGGAACGAGCGCTGCGTTTCGTAAATCTTATAGAGCATGGGGAATCCGTTTATGTTGCAGTGCAATATAACAGCGTTTTGTTGCGGGTGCGGACCCGTATAACTACGCATAAGCAGTCACGTAAGGGACAATCGCATGGGATGAGGTTAAACCGGCATCCCTTTATTTTGCTATTTAATGTATAGCTAATAAGCCAAGTGTGATAGGCTGAAAAGCCCTGCTTTATAAGATCTTTTCGTGTGTTGCTTGGGTCTGGAGCCATCCATCAAACCGCGTCCGTGCGACTTTTCGCAGTGCGGCGGTGAAAAGCTCCCGCTCGCCGAGGTACAAGCAATGGCGCATTACGGTGTAAGGGTTGAAGGGGCCGCCGCCTTCTTGCTCCTCCAGCCATTGCCGGTAGCGTTTCACGGTACCGATATGGCTGCGCACCAAGTGGTTGAAGCGAGCGCGGGTGACGCTCGGCGCCCAGCTGTAGATGTCTTCCACGAAGCTGTCGACCTTGTGCGGCTCGAATTCGAAGTCTTTGAAGAAATGCGTGGCTATCTTCAGGAATGTGAAAGCATTGAGTTGGCTGTTGGCCACATCGCGCGGTGCGGCCTGCGGGTTGCTGCTGCTCTCTGCCTCGCTCTCGTCGGGCGCGGCGCGCAGTTCGAGTTCGGTTTCGTCTCGAATCTGGCGAAATTCCCGATCGGCGAGCTCAAATAGGGCCGCCAGGACGTTGATGCGGCGTTTGAGCGGCCCAGGAATCGCCTTTTTGTATTTGATTTTGTGGTCCAGCACGGCCCACGAGTCCTGAATGACGGTACGAATCTGCAATTCGAAGGCAGAACTGCCTTCGGTGGAAGAGGGCGCTCCCGACTGCTGGGAAGGGCGCAGGTCCAGATGCAGCCCCTTGTAGCCAAAAGAATCTTCCGTGCTCTCTACCGCACTAACTTTATCGGTCGTGTCGATGACTTCGAAATGTGTGCGAACTGTGGCTGCCACCTTTTCCAGTTCGTCTTCGTACAGGCAGATGACGCGCACGCCGATGAGATCGCTGATGTAGTGCTGGATCTCGTACGGGGTGCTGCTTTCTTCGAGTGCTGCGCGGTACTTGCGTGAAAATTTGCGCAATGCTTCATGGGCGTCCTTAACGCGCCATTCAAGCTTGCAGCCGGGAACCGTCTTGGAGAGGATGTCCTGCAACTGTTGCGCATAGGCGGTTGCAGTGATGCGCCAATGCGCGCCATGCTGCGCATGAAATTGGAGAAATCGCGTTCGTTCGCGTTCAAAGTCGAGAGTGGGCATAGGGCTTCTTTGAAGCTCGATTGTGGCGGTTTTAGATCCGTGTGCAATCGGAAGGAGGGTGTTCAGGTGCTTTCGGAATTGGCCCTTCAGAGCGCCAAACTTACGACTGAAATGGACGTGCAATGGCTCCGCCGTATGCGGAAAATGCGTCAATAATGCCCCACAGTGATCCCGCCGGGACTCCACTGCTTATTGCCATGTTCGCGCCGCACCTCTTCCGACGTTTTCGAACCCAGCACGGCCGTTGGCGTCTGCCGACTCTTGTGGGACCTGCAATCAGCTTCGTTTTGCTGGTGGCCACTGCCTTGTACTGGACGGGTGAGGGCTTACAGGTGCAAGCCAGACGCGATATGGCATTTGGCAGAGCGCTGGAACGCATCGTAGATTCGCTTGAAGACCGCGTGGCGGCGCACGAAATCGCGCTGCGCGGACTGAAGGGTTTTTACGAGGGTTCTGAGTCCATTGACCGCAATGAGTTCCATGCGTACGTGGCGTCACTTCGATTGGAGCGTGCACTGCCTGGTCTGCAGGGGGTTGCCTATTGCTTGCGTGTAAATGCTGCTGATCTGGAAAGCCACGAAACACGCATGCGCGCTGCTGGGTTTCCCAACTACAAAGTTCACTCTGCGAGTGCGCGTGAAGAATATCGTCCCTTGGCGTTGATAGAACCGCAGTCGGAAGACAATTTACGGGTTATTGGGGTAGACATTGCCGCAATACCCGAAATTTTGGACGCACAGAACTTGGCGCGCGACACTGGCCTCGCAGCTATCACGCGCAGTCTGCTCCTGCGACAGGACGTGGGGGTGCGCACTGATCGAAGCGTGGTCATGTACGTACCAATGTACGCTGACGGACAGCGCCTTGGTACGGTTGAGGAGAGAAGGGCCAGTTTGACGGGATGGGTCTCTGGCCCGTTTCGTATTAAGGATTTTGTCGAAGGCATCGGGCGCTTGGTCGACGACGAGGTGGCAATCGCAATTTTTGACGGGCCGCTGGATCAGGCGACGTCGCTTCTTTATCAGGCGCCGGGGTTCGTGACGAATGCGTTACCTCAGTCGCAGTCTGTGCACTCTGTGGAGGTGGCGGGACGCACCTGGACTGTGGCTGCACAACCTCTGCCAGTTTTTGCAAAACGATTTGATGCAGGCGAGCGCAACCTGATTGCCTTGCTGGCCACCGCATTGAGCCTGACGGTGGGATGGTTTACTTGGTTCCTGTCCACGCGGCGCGACCATGCTGTGGATTTGGCGGAGCGTATGACACAGGAGCTGCGCCAGACCCGTGACGATTTGCAGGCCACGTTGGACGCCACGCCGGATTGGATGTTTGAGCTTGACGCGCAGGGCCGCGTGCTGCATTGCCACAATGCCACAGGGTCTTCTCTGCATGTTCAAGCAGCACAACTTATTGGCAGAATCCTGCCCGATGCGGCTTCGAGCAAAACGGCATTTGGTTGTCGGGCGGCCTTGGATGCAGCTGCTTCTCGCGGCCATTCGTCTGGGCATGAGTTTGAGCTCGTGGTGGATGGCGAGATCCGCTGGTTTGAGTTATCGGTGGCGCGCAAGCAGGGTATGGAGTCGGCTGCGGGAACGCGTTTCATTGCATTGCTGAGAGACGTGTCTGAACGCAAGCAGGCCGCCGAGCGAACTCACCGCCTGGCGTATTTCGACCTGCTCACGGGGTTACCCAATCGCCGGATGCTGCTTGATCGCCTGGCGCAGGCACTGGGCGCTGCGTCGCACGCTGGCCGCATGGGTGCGCTGATGTTTCTCGATCTTGATAATTTCAAGCACATCAACGATGCGCATGGGCATTCGGCTGGCGATGCGCTACTGGTTCAGGTGGCGGAGCGTTTGACTCAGGCGCTCTCGACGACCGATACGGTGGCGCATATAGGAGGAGACGAATTCGTCGTCTTGGTCATCGATCTGTCGGATCAGCTCGATGAGGCAAGTCTTTTGGCTCTGCGCATTGCAGAGGCTCTGCGCCAAGCCCTGGATGCTCCATTCAGTATTGGAGGGCAGGGCTTTGCGAGCAGTGTGAGCATCGGGCTGACCATTTTTCCGAAACAAAACGATGCCGTGGAAGACCTGCTGCGCGAGGCCGATACCGCTATGTACCGGGCGAAAGACCTGGGGCGCAACCGTATCTGCTTTTTCGAATCTGCCATGCAGGCCGACGTGCAGCGGCGCCTGTCCTTGGAGCAGGATTTGAAAGTGGCCTTTGCGTCAGGGCAACTCAGCGCCTTTGTGCAGCCCCAGGTGGAGCCGGCAGGCGCGGTGGTCGGTGCCGAGCTGCTAATGCGCTGGCAGCATCCGCAGTGCGGCGCCATATCGCCTGTCGAATTCATTCCCGTGGCCGAAGCATCGGATCTGATCGTGCACATGGGCAACTGGATGGTCGAGCAGGCGTGTAGCGCGCTGGCACAGCTGGAAGCTGCGGGTGCTTTGGTGCCGCTTTCGGTAAACGTGAGCCAACGCCAGTTTCGCCATGAAGGCTTTGTGGCACAGGTTCACTCCATGCTTGCGCGGACGGGAGCCCGTGCGGACCATCTGGTGTTGGAAGTGACCGAGAGCCTGCTGGCTGAGCAGATGGAGCAGACCATCGCTCGCATGGCCGAACTGGTAGCGATCGGAGTGCGCTTTTCTATCGACGACTTTGGTACTGGCTATTCAAGCTTGGCCTACCTCAAGCGCATGCCGCTCTACGAGCTCAAGATTGACAGAAGTTTTGTGCAGGATACCCCCACCGACCCCAGCGATACCGCCATCGTGAAGACCATTCTTGCTATGGCGCGAAGCTTGGGCCTGCGCGTCGTTGCAGAGGGCGTCGAGACGCAGGCGCAGGCCGATTTCCTGGCCGCCAATCACTGCGATGTGTTTCAGGGCTATTTGTTCTGGCGTCCGGAGCCGCTCGCTGGCTGGGTTGCGCAGCGAGTGGCTCAGGCTGGTTGATCGGCCCTAACCTGCGCGAAGCTCAGTGCGGCGCGGGCACGCACCATGACCTCGTGCGGTGGTAAATCCTTGAGGTGGTGGTCACTCCACACTTGGCGCCACAGCCTAGCACCGCGCTGGCCGTGGCGCAGTCCGAGCATGTGCCGGGAAATGGCTGGCCACGGGGTGCCGTGGCGCGAGTGTTCAAGCACCATATAAGCGACCATAGTTTCCTCTGCTTCGTCCTGGGTGAGCGTCCCGGTAGGCGTGCCAAAGTAGAGCTCGTCCCAGTGCGCCAGCCACCAAGGGTTGTGGTAGGCCTCACGTCCGATCATGGCGCCATCGAGTACTGCCAACTGCGCTGCAACGGCCTCGTCGCTTGCCAATCCGCCGTTAATGGCAAAAGTGAGTGCCGGAAAATCAGTTTTGAGTTGGTGCACCACCTCATAACGCAGTGGTGGAATTTCTCGATTCTGCTTGGGCGAGAGTCCCTCCAGCCACGCGTTGCGTGCGTGGACGATAAAGACCTCGCAGCCCGCATCGGCCACCTGGCCAACAAAGTCACGCACAAAGCCATAGCCCTCATCGCGGCCTATGCCAACGCGGTGCTTGACGGTTACTGGCACTTGCACGGTGTCGCGCATGGCTTTGACGCAGTCGGCCACCAAACGCGGCTCTTTCATCAGGCTGGCACCAAAGGCGCCGCGCTGTACACGCTCACTCGGGCAGCCGCAGTTGAGGTTGATTTCCTGGTACCCCCATTCCTCGCCCAACTGTGCAGCGCGCGCCAAATCAGAGGGCTCGCAGCCACCTAATTGCAGGGCAACGGGTTGTTCCTCCGCGTTAAATCGCAGGTGCCGCTCGGTACCGCCATGCAGCACCGCGCCAGCATTGACCATTTCGGTGTAGAGCAGGGCGTGGCGGCTGAGCAGGCGGTGAAAGTAGCGGCAATGCCGATCCGTCCACTCCATCATCGGAGCCACGGAAAGTCGCCAGGGGCTCGACTGTTGATTGATAGAACTTTTCACAACTAAATAACTTGAAATAACGCTGAAAAGATGAATTCCGATGCATGAATCGACCCGGATTCCCTAAGGACGCCCCGCATAACTCCTCGCGGCGTGTGATAGCGCGGTCTCGGGCGGTCTGCTGCGTTGCGTTTCACAGCCAATAGCACCGGTTATTGGCGTGCAAAACACGCCTTGCATCCCATCCCGATCCGCATTACACCCACGCGCGTAGAGTGATGCAGGACATCCCTAGACACTTTTGACCCGCTCAAAATGGCGTTGTACGAACTCTACCGGAGAAGTTCGTTGGATCTGTTGGCGCGTATGCGCACCGCTTTTGGCGGCATCAAGGCGCCCAAGCAGCGGCCGGGGGTTGGGCGGCATGTTGGTGGGCTTGCTGTCGGCGCTTGTTCCGGAAGTCTGGATCCATGGCTGCAGCAGCATCACCCATCTGCTCCAGGGGGGGGCAATTGCCTTGAACCTGGGTGCTGCTGGTGAGGCTTACCAAGCTGCGCGCCACGCTGCTTAGCACCGGCGCTGGAGCTGTGGGCCGGAGGTGTGCTGGTCTAATTTCCCCGGACACCTCGATAGGTGCAACCCACCTGGACGAGGAATATGAGCAAGAGAGAACGAAGGACATTCAACGCGGAGTTCAAGCTGCAGGTCGTGCAGATGATTCGCGTGCAGGGCTTGAGCGTCGGCGATGTCTGCCGCGACATGAAGCTTGGCGAGACGGCCGTTCGGCGATGGCTAACCCAGGCCGATGAAGAGGCTGCAGGTCGCCCCGGTATCGGCAAGCCGCTCACTGCTGAGCAGCGGCGCGCGTCAAGGTAGTTGTCGCCTGAGTCACGCAGCTTTGAGCCGAGTAAGTTGTGGACCGGTGGCCATCTTGACCACCTCGTCGCGTTCAGGGTTGAGGGTCACCGCATCGATGAACGACCAGTCGCGGGTAGTGCCCGACCAGCGTGCAGGATGGCACTCCCGGGCCTGGAGGTACAGCGTGTGCCGTGCCGCAAAGCTTGCCTGGTCAGCACGCAGCTGAAGGCCGAGTTTGCTGCCAGCGGCAAGGTCTATCGCAGTGGTCGCCTGAGCGCGGTGCTGCACGCTCGGAGCCTGCGCATCGGGCGCCACCGCGTGCGCCGTCTGATGCGAGAGCACGGGCTGCGCGCGCTGTGGCGACGCAAGTTTGTACACACCACGGACAGTGGCCACGCGCTGC